>NZ_JAKDLJ010000110.1 GCF_030452865.1 Pseudorhodobacter sp. | reverse complement strand
GCGGCCAAGCCACTGGGGGGATATGCCGAAGCATGGGAGGGGTTCGTTGCGCCGGCATCTGCCGAACCCCGGATCGTGATTGTCGGGGCGGGTGTCGCGGGGGCCGAACTCGCGATGGCCTCGGCGCATCGGTTGCGGCAATCGGGGCGCAAGCCGACGGTCACGTTGCTGGAGGCGAGCGATACCGCGCTGCCGCATCTTGGCAAGGGAGCAAGGGCCGCGTTGCTGGCAGCACTTGCCGAACAGCGCATCGAAGTGATGACCGGCGCGCGACCGGCTGCCGTGACGCGGACAAGCGTGACGCTGGCCTCCGGTCAAACCCTGCCCGCCGACTTCATCCTGTCCGCTGCAGGTGCGCGCCCGCAGGCATGGCTGGCAGACACCGGCCTGCAACTGGAACGCGGTTTTGTTGCCGTGGGGCCGACGTTGCAAAGCTCCGACCCTGCGGTGTTTGCTGTGGGCGATTGCGCCCATATGGGTTTTGCCCCGCGCCCGAAAGCCGGGGTCTTTGCCGTGCGTCAGGCTCCGATCCTGTTCCACAACCTGCGTGCCGCGCTGTCGGGTGGCACCCTGCAGCGCTACAGGCCGCAGCGCGATTACCTCAAGCTGATTTCCACCGGCGGCCAGATTGCGATTGCCGACAGGTTCGGTCTTCGGTTCAAATCAGCCGGGCTTTGGCGCTGGAAGGACCGGATCGACCGCAAGTTCATGGCGCAGTTTGGTGATTTCCCCATAATGCCGCGCCCAGATTTGCCCAGTGACGCGGTTTCGGGTCTGGCAGAAGTGATTGGCGAGAAGCCACTGTGCGGTGGGTGCGGCGCGAAGGTCGGCGCCGGGGTCTTGGCCGCTGCGTTGCGCCAGCAGCCAGCGCCGCTCCGCGCCGATACGGTGTCCGGTCCCGGTGATGATGCCGGGATGATTGCCATGGCCAAGGGCGTGCAAGTGATCTCCACCGATCATCTGCGCGCCTTTACCCATGACGCGGGCCTGATGGCGCGCATTGCCGCCATTCATGCTTTGGGCGATATCTGGGCAATGGGCGCCGCGCCGCAAGCCGCCCTGTCGCAGATCACGCTTCCCCGTCTTGGCCCGGCGTTGCAAGCCGATATGCTGGCGGAGGTGATGGCCGCGGCGGCAGAGGTCTTCCGCGCGGCCGGGGCGGATATGCTGGGCGGCCATACCGCAATCGGCGCGGAACTGATGATCGGTTTCACCGTCACCGGGCTGGCAGAAAAACCGATCCGCAAGACCACGGCGCAGGCGGGCGATGCGATTATTCTGACCAAGGCGATTGGCAGCGGCACTATACTGGCGGCGGAGATGGCAATGGCGCAGTGCGCGGATGTTTTGCTGGGGGAGGCGGTGGTGACCTGCCTTGCTGCCATGCAACGCCCGCTCGGCGTCGCCTCCGCCCTGCTTGCGCCAGTGGCGACGGCGATGACCGATGTGACTGGCTTTGGCCTTGCCGGGCATCTTCTGGAGATGTTGGAAGGTACAGGCATGGGCGCTGTGATCGACCTGTCAGCCGTGCCTTTTCTGCCGGGCGCAATTGCATTGGCTGCGGCTGGCGTCGCGTCCTCCATCGCTCCGGAAAACCGCGGACTTTGCGTCGGGCGTATCGCCGCACCGAACAGCCCCGCCGCCGCGTTGCTTTTTGATCCACAAACCGCAGGCGGATTGCTGGCAACTGTTCCTGCCAACCGTGCCGATGCACTGTTGCAGGCGCTGCGAGATGCGGGGGATGCGGAGGCGGCGATCATCGGTCATATCCACGACGGACCGGTGATGCTGCGGGTGGTGGACTAACGCGTTCAGTCCTGTGCCAGACAATCGGCAATGCTCACTGCAAGCCCCTCCAACACCGCGATATACAAGCCGACCCCCGCTGTCGTTGCCGTCCCCACAGGGTCAAGCGCGGTCCCAAGCCGCAAACCTGTCGTCTCGGCCAGTCGGTACATTGCGGCATCGTCATGGTTCACCTCGGGGAACAGGCAGACGGCTTGCGTTTGCCGCAGTTCCGCCTGCAACGCCTTCAGATGCGCCGCCCCCGGCGTGGCGGCATCGCCCTGACGCAAGCTGCCAACCACATGCAGCCCGAACGTATTCGCGAAATAACCATAGGCATCGTGGTAGACCGCAAAGCCGCGCGCCTGCACCGGGGTGAGCATCGCGGCAATTGCAGCCTCGGCCACCGTGATTTCCGCCTGCGCACGGGCGGCATTTGCCGCATATCGCTCGGCGTTTTCCGGGTCGAGCGATGACAGTTCCCGCGCGATAAGGCCAAGCCAGACCCGCCCGTTTTCCGGCGCGAGCCAGGCGTGGGGGTTCAGGCCTTTATGTCCATGGCCTTCCCCTTCGTCCCCCTCGGCTTCGCCCGGCGCAAAGTCGAGGGTCTGGGTTTCGGGTTGGTCCAGCAGGGCAATCGAATGGGCTTTAGCCGCCAGTGCTGCCATGCTGTGGGCCAGTGATGGCGTCAATTCCGGCCCGATCCAGATCACCAGATCCGCCCCGGCCAGTGCGCGCGCCTGACTTGGCCGCAGTTGGAAATCATGAGGATCGCCAGCGCCGGGCAGCAGCACGAGGGGCGTGCCAAGATCGCCCATCACCATAGCGACCAGCGATTGTACCGGCGCAATGTCGGTCACGACTTGCAATGGCGCGGCGTGACCGGCGTGTGCAAACGCACCAAGGCAAAGACTGAAAAGAATCCGGCGCATGGTTTTCCCCGCTTGTCGTTCCGGGCGCTATAAGTTATGTTATCTTATAACAAGTCAAGAACCGATATCATGCCACAGCCCAAAGCCTTCGATCCCCATGATCACAGCCAATGCACTGCCGAGGGGCTTGCACGCGCCGAGGCGCTGTTGGCAGCGCGCAACTTGCGGCTGACGCCGGTGCGGCGCCAGACGCTGGAAATCCTGTTGGCTGATCACCGCGCGCTTGGCGCCTATGACGTGCTGGAACGGCTGGTGAATGCCGGGTTTGCCAATCAGCCCCCGGTCGCCTATCGCGCGCTGGAATTTCTGGTGGATCAAGGCTTTGCCCATAAAATCCGCCGCCTGAATGCCTTTGCCGCCTGTACGCACCCCGAAACTGATCACGCCCCGGTTTTCCTGATCTGCCGCGGATGCAACGCCTTGGCCGAAACCCCGGCGGCTGAAGTGCGCGCGGCACTGGATGCCGCCGCCCGCGCTCTGGGCTTTACGGTGGAGCGCAGCAGTGTGGAGGCCATCGGCCTTTGCCCGGCATGTGAGGCGGCATGAGCCTGATTTCAGCGCAAGACATCACCGTGCGCTTCGGCCGCACGGATATCCTGACCGGCGTTACCCTCGCGGTCGAACGGGGTGAGATTGTCACCGTCGTCGGCCCCAACGGCTCAGGTAAATCGACACTGTTGCGGGCGTTGTTGGGGATCCAACCGGTCGCGCATGGCCATGTCACGCGCGATCCTGCCTTGCGCATCGGCTATGTGCCGCAGCGGCTGCACATCGACCGCACGATGCCGATCACCGCGCGGCGGTTCTTGTCCCTGCCCAAACGCTGCACCGATGCCCAAGCTGGTGAAGTGCTGACGCGCTGTGGTGTGGCAGAGGTGGAAACCCGGCAACTCAGCGATCTGTCGGGCGGGCAGTTGCAACGGGTGCTTCTGGCGCGCGCCTTGCTGAACCGGCCCGAAATTCTGGTACTGGATGAGCCGACACAAGGGCTGGACCAGCAAGGTGAGGCGGCATTCTACCAGTTGATCGCCGATGTGCGTCGCGATAGCGGCGCTGCGGTGCTGCTGGTCAGCCATGATCTGCATGTGGTGATGGCGGCGTCTGACCGGGTGATCTGCCTCAACGGCCACGTCTGCTGCGAAGGTGCGCCCGACGTGGTGCGCGACGCGCCAGAATACCGCGCACTTTTCGGCTTCGGCACCCAAGGGGCGCT
This sequence comes from Pseudorhodobacter sp., assembly GCF_030452865.1. Taxonomy (GTDB): domain Bacteria; phylum Pseudomonadota; class Alphaproteobacteria; order Rhodobacterales; family Rhodobacteraceae; genus Pseudorhodobacter. The sequence goes on along the minus strand of NZ_JAKDLJ010000110.1, from coordinate 5,580 downwards.
GGCGCTGTACCGCCATGACCATGATCATAACCACGGTCCGGGCGCAGCACATGAACACGGCCCGGGTTGCGGTCACAGTCATGATCACGATTACGGCGATCAGAAAGAACCACACTCTCATGTTCGATGATTTTCTGGTCCGGGCGGCTTTGGCGGGTGTCGGCGTGGCCGTCGCCACCGGACCTTTGGGCGCTTTCGTGGTGTGGCGTCGAATGGCCTATTTCGGCGATGCCACCAGTCACGCCGCCATCCTCGGCGTGGCTTTGGCGCTGGCGTTGTCGCTGCCGATCGGGCTTGGCACGATGTTTGTGGCACTGGCAATGGCACTGACTGTCTCTGCGCTCGCGGCAAAAGGCTGGGCGGTGGATACCACACTCGGCGTTCTCGCCCATTCCGCGCTGGCTTTCGGCCTTGTCGCGATCAGTTTCGTTCCCGGTGCGCGCCTGGACATGTCGGGACTGTTGTTCGGCGATATCCTTGCGGTGTCGACGCGAGATATCGCTTTTGTCTGGGCGGGTGCCGCAACCATCGCAGCACTGCTCTTCTGGCGCTGGCAGGCGCTGTTGACAGCGACGCTCAGCGAAGACCTCGCCCAGGCCTCCGGCCTTGACCCCAATCGCGAACGGCTGGTGCTCACAATCGCACTTGCCATCACCGTCGCCGTCGCGCTGAAAATCATTGGGGCGCTGCTGATCTCGGCCATGCTGATCATCCCCGCTGCCACCGCCCGCAGCCTGTCGCGCAGCCCCGAAGCCATGGCATTGCTTGCCGTGCTGATCGGTGCAGGGTCGGTGCTTGGTGGCCTGCACCTTTCGCTTTCGTTTGACACTCCTGCCGGCCCGTCCATCATTGCGCTCGCGGCAGTGGCTTTCACGGCTTCTGTGGGCGCAAGCCGTTTCAAGCGGCACTGACCCCAGATTTCATCTTGGCAAAAATACCTGAAACCAGCTTTCGCCAAGCCGCAAGGCATCTGCCAATCGTGCCCATCCGCGACCATATGTCGTTTTTATCTGCCAAGCGTCGGGCCATATTGCCCCTGCGCGCCACAATCGGGCATGTATGTGCAAAATCGCGTCAGGGAGTCGCAGAATGAAAACCCCAATGAAAACTCATGTAAAAGCTTTGGTCGTCGGCGGTGGTGCTGTGGGCAACGGCATCGCCTATCACCTTGCAAAGGCCGGGTGGGACACGATGCTGATCGAACGCGACGAATTGACTTCCGGCTCCACTTGGCACGCGGCAGGCTTGCTGCCGCTTTTCAACATGGGCTATGCCACGACGCATATCCACAAATACTCCGTCGATTTCTACAAATCACTGGAGGCGGAAACCGGCCTCAACGCAGGCTTCGCCGTGGTCGGCAACCTGCGCATGGCGCAATGTCAGGACCGGATGGATGAATACATGCTCTATTCGGCGGTTGCCGACAGCGCCGATGTTTACCATGAATTCCTGACGCCTGCGCAGATCAAGGAACGCTGGCCGCTGGTCCGCACCGATGATCTGGTCGGCGCACTCTTTCACCCGCAAGACGGCTATATCAACCCCGCCGATGTCACGCAGGCGATGGCGAAAGGCGCGCGCCAACACGGGGCGACGATTGAGCGCAAGATTCAGGTGGACGGCTACAAATGGAACGGGTCGGAATGGGTCGTGACCTGCACCCGCATGATTGACAAGGGCGGCAACCTTATTGCCTCGGAAGAAACCTTTGAAATCCACGCCGAACATGTCGTCACCGCCACGGGCAACCACGCCCAACGCACCGCCCGCCTGCTCGGTGTGAAAATCCCCGCGATCCCGGTGGAGCATCAGTTCATCGTGACCGAACCCGACCCGATGCTGGTCGAATACCGCAAGAACCACCCGGAGCACCCGGTCCTGCGAGATGCCGATGCGAAATGGTATGTCCGCGAGGAACGCGGCGGTTGGATTCTTGGCCCCTATGAAAAAGGTGCCCCCGCCCGCTTTGAATACGCTGTCCCCGACAGTTTCCGCGCCGATCTGTTCCCGCTCGATCTGGAGCGGATCGAGGCGGAATACATGGCGTTCATCCACCGTCTGCCATCGTCTGAAAATGTCGGCCTCAAGGATGATTTCAACGGCCCGATCTGCTACACCCCCGATGGCAACCCGCTGGTCGGCCCGGTCCCCGGCCTGCGCAATATGTGGATCGCTGAGGGCTTTTCCTTCGGCATCACGGCGGCGGGTGGAACCGGCTACTACCTCGCCCAGATGATGACGCAGGGAGAGGCGGAAATTGACATGGCCTCCCTCGATCCACGCCGTTACGGGTCTTGGATGACCACCGAATACGCCGCCCGCAAGAATGAGGAATGTTACGATCACGTCTTCATCCTCCACCACCCCGATGAGGAACGCGAAGCCTGTCGCCCGCTGCGCACCACCCCGGTCTATGACAAGCAAATCGCACTGGGCGCCCAAATGGGTCAGGTCAACGGCTGGGAACGCCCGAATTATTATGGCCCGGTCAATGCCCCTGACGATTTCGACCATAATTCGCGGTCGTTCCGCCGTGGTGCGTGGTGGCAATATGCGAAAGCCGAGGCCGAGGCGCTACGCGAAACCGCTGGTTTGATCGACGCTTCCGCTTTCACCAAACACACGGTTCGGGGCGAAGGGGCGACAGCGTTCCTCGATTGGTTTACTTGCAACAAGCTGCCGAATGTGGGCCGCATCAACCTGACTTATGCGCTGACCCCGACAGGCACCACCCGCACCGAATATACCATCGTGCGCAACGGGGCGAATGACTACTATCTCGTCTCGGCTGGTGCTTGGACGGCTTATGATGCTGATTACATGCGTAAATCGGCGGAGGACTTTATCGCCGCTGGCGGCGGCCCTGTCGAAATCAACGATGTGACAACCCAATGGGGTGTGTTTGCGCTGGCTGGTCCCAATGCGCGCAAAATCCTGCAAGAGGTGGTCAAAGACGCCGACACCGCTACTGTGCTGTCGAACAAGCGTTTCCCGTGGCTGACCGCCCGGAAGCTGGAACTCGGCATGTGTCCGGTCAATGCAATCCGCGTGGCCTATACCGGCGAGTTGGGTTGGGAACTCCACCACCCGATTGAAATGAACCGCTACCTTTGGGACTTGTTGCTCAAGGCGGGCGAAAAGCATCGAATGAAACTGGTCGGGGCGCGGGCGCAGAATTGGTTGCGGCAGGAAAAATCTTACCGCGCCTTCGGCACCGAACTCGGCCGCGACGCGACGCCGATGGAGGCGGGGCTGGATCGTTTCATCGACCTGTCCAAAGACTTTCAAGGCAAACAGGCAATGATCGACACCGGTATCCGCGCCAAATGCGTCACGGTGTTGATCGACGGGCCGGATGATGCAGATCCGTGGGGCAAGGAGGCGCTGTTTTCGGGTGGCAAGAAGGTGGGCCGCCTGACTTCGGGCGGTTGGTCGGTGGGGTTTGGCAAGCAAATCGGCATGGGCTATGTGACGCCGGAACTGGCCGAAGTGGGCACCAAGTTGAAGGTCAAGATGTTCTTGCAGGAATGGGATGCGGTTGTGGTCGAAGACAGCCCGTTTGATCCGACCAATGCGCGCATCCGGGTCGATGGGTAAGCCACACTGCGCCCCTTGACCACTTCGGGCAGCGCGCATATACGCTGCCTGTCCGGGGCTTGCGCCCAATCGGGCCGATTCCCTTTGGCATATGTGACAGAATTCCTTCGCTGTCGCTGCCGGGGGGTGGATGAAGAAAAACGCCGACTGTATCTCTGGCGGGCAGACCCATGGTTTGGACCCGGTGAAGACCAAGAGCAATGCGGTTGCATCACCATCACGGGAAAACCGTGAGCATTTGAAAGGATCAGGTATGAACCTGCTCGCACAAATCGAGGCGGAACAGATTGCCGCACTCGGCAAGACCATTCCGGATTTCAAGGCCGGCGACACCATCAGGGTCGGCTATAAAGTGACCGAAGGCACCCGTTCGCGCGTGCAGAACTATGAAGGCGTGTGCATTTCGCGCCGTGGCGGTGCCACGCTGGCGGCCTCCTTCACCGTTCGCAAAATCTCCTTCGGGGAAGGTGTGGAACGTGTGTTCCCGCTCTATTCCACCAATATCGACGGCATTGAAGTTGTGCGCCGCGGTCGCGTGCGTCGCGCCAAGCTGTATTATCTGCGGGATCGTCGCGGCAAATCGGCCCGGATCGTCGAAGACACCAATTACAAAGCCCCCAAGGCGTAAGGAGCGGACCGATGAGAGATGGAATCCACCCCGAGTATCACATGATCAACGTCAAGATGACCGACGGCACCGTGTTTCAGACCCGCACCACCTGGGGCAAGGAAGGCGAGCAAATGGCGCTGGACATCGACCCGCTGGCGCATCCGGCCTGGACCGGTGGCAATTCACGGCTGATGGATACCGGTGGCCGTGTGTCGAAGTTCAAGAACAAATATGCCGGCCTCGGCTTCTGACGCGGATTGCGTTCTGGTTGAACGCTTCCAAGGCGTATAGGTTCGATACTGCTAAACGCCACCCGCGCAGGGTGGCGTTTTTCGTCGGCAGATTGCTGTCGGTTGTGTGATTTATGCAAAGATGCGCCGAGAATGTCTGCCGTACACCGCAGCGGATGGCGGGAAACTGCTGAAAAGGGCTTCCCCTTTGCGCCCCGGATTGTCATTAGAGGGTGCAATCCATCGCCAGGCGCGGTTTGACATTGGCCTTGCCCGGTTGTTGTCTGGCCGCACCGGTCGCGGATCGGCAAGTGTGGCAGTTGCGGCGAGGGCAGGATCATCATGGCGCATATCATCGTTGTCGGGAACGAAAAAGGCGGGAGCGGGAAATCCACCACCGCCATGCATATCGCGACGGCGCTGGCCCGGATGGGGCACCGGGTTGGGGCGCTGGATCTGGATCTGCGCCAACGCAGCTTTGGCCGCTATATCGAAAACAGGGTCGCCTATCTGGCACGGTCCGGGTTGGACCTTCCGACGCCGAATTACCGGGTTTTGCCCGATATAGCGGCGGAAAACCTTGCGCCGGGTGAAAACCCCTATGATGCAAGGTTGTCGGCGGCGGTGACCGGGTTGGAAACGGTTTCGGACTTCATCATCATTGACTGCCCCGGATCGCACACGCGGTTGAGCCAGGTTGCACATTCGCTGGCTGATACGCTGATTACGCCGCTGAATGACAGTTTCATTGATTTCGACCTTCTGGCCCGGATTGATGCCGAAACCGGCAAAGTCACGGGACCGTCGATCTATTCCGAAATGGTTTGGCAGGCGCGGCAATTGCGGGCGCAGGCGGGGCTGAAGCCGATTGATTGGTTGGTCGTGCGGAATCGTTTGGGCGCGCAGCAGATGCATAACAAGAAAAAAGTCGGGGCGGCGCTGGAAGATCTGTCGCGCCGGATCGGGTTCCGGGTGGCACCCGGCTTTTCGGAACGGGTGATCTTCCGTGAACTGTTCCCACGGGGGCTGACGCTGCTGGATCTGAAGGACACCGGGGTCGACCAGTTGAACATGTCGAACCTCGCAGCGCGGCAGGAATTGCGCGATCTGGTGGGCGCGCTCAAGCTGCCCGGCGTGGCC
>NZ_JAKDLJ010000529.1 GCF_030452865.1 Pseudorhodobacter sp. | reverse complement strand
GTTATCGTCAGTCGCGCAATACCTGATCTGCGCGATGGGTTGAAGCCGGTGCATCGGCGCATCCTTTACGCGATGAATGAGGTCGGCAATACGATCGACAAGCCGTACCGCAAATCCTCGCGTCCGGTGGCCGATACGATGGGCAAGTATCACCCGCATGGCGATTCCGCGATTTATGATGCGCTGGTGCGGATGGCGCAGAGTTTTTCGATGTCTTTGGTGTTGCTGGATGGGCAGGGCAACTTCGGGTCGATGGACGGCGACAAGGCGGCGGCGTTTCGCTATACCGAAGTGCGGATGGCGAAGACGGCGAATTTCCTGCTGGCCGATATTGACAAGGATACCGTTGATTTTCAAGACAATTATGACGGCAAGGACCGGGAGCCGACAGTGCTTCCGGCACGCTATCCGAATATGCTGGTCAATGGCGCGGGCGGGATCGCCGTGGGGATGGCCACCAATATCCCGCCACATAACCTGGGCGAAGTGATCGACGGCACGTTGGCGCTGATCGCCGATCCGGATATGTCGACCGAGGCGTTGATGGAGATTATCCCGGCGCCGGATTTCCCGACCGGCGGCGTCATTCTGGGCCGGTCTGGCGCGCGCAAGGCTTACCTTGAAGGGCGTGGTTCGGTTGTCATCCGGGCCAAGACGCGGATCGAGGAAATTCGCAAAGACCGTTGGGCAATCATCATTGATGAGATTCCCTATCAGGTCAACAAAGCCTCAATGATCGAGAAGATCGCCGAATTGGTGCGCGAAAAGCGGGTTGAGGGGATCGCGCATGTGCAGGACGAATCCGACCGGATCGGCGTGCGCGTGGTGATCGAGTTGAAGCGCGACGCGACGGCGGATGTCGTGTTGAACCAGTTGTTCCGTTTCTCGCCGATGCAGATTTACTTTGGCTGCAACATGCTGGCGCTGAATGGCGGGCGGCCAGAGCAGTTGACACTGCGCGATTTCCTGACCTATTTCATCAGCTTCCGCGAGGAAGTTGTTGCACGCCGCACCGCCTATGAGTTGCGCAAGGCGCGCGAGCGCAGCCATATTCTGTGTGGCCTAGCTGTGGCGGTTTCCAATGTCGATGAGGTGGTCGCGACCATCCGATCTTCGGCAGACGCCGGCGAGGCGCGGGAACGTTTGATGACGCGGCGCTGGCCAGCCGGGGAGATTATTCCCTTTATCCGCTTGATCGACGACCCCAGCCATAAAGTGAACGAAGACGGCACCTATAACCTGTCGGAAATTCAGGCCCGTGCGATTCTGGACCTGCGGTTGCAGCGTTTGACGGCGTTTGGCGTCAAGGAAATCACCGACGAGTTGGCTGAATTGGCCGCCAAGATCAAGGATTACCTTGAAATTCTGGGCAGTCGCGACCGGATCATGGCGATCATCGGGGATGAATTGCGCGAGGTGAAAGACCTGTTCGCAGTGCCGCGCCGGACCGAGATTTCGGACTGGTCGGGCGATATGGAAGACGAAGACCTGATCGAGCGGGAGGATATGGTCGTCACCATCACCTCCGGCGGCTATATCAAGCGCACGCCCCTGCATGAATTCCGTGCGCAAAGGCGCGGCGGCAAGGGGCTTTCGTCGATGTCGACGAAAGAAGATGATGTGGTGACAACACTTTTCGTCGCCAACACCCATACGCAGCTTTTGTTCTTCACAACCGATGGCATGGTTTACAAGTTGAAATGCTGGCGCTTGCCATTGGCCGGGCGCAATGCGCGTGGCAAGGCTATGGTAAATATCCTGCCGATCACGACAGGCGTGTCGATCGCGGCGATTCTGCCGGTGGATGTGCCGGAAGCCGAATGGGATGATTTGCAGATTTTCTTTGCCACTTCGGATGGGGACGTGCGGCAAAACGCATTGTCGGACTTCACCAACGTCATGCGCAATGGCAAGATTGCGATGAAACTGCCAGATGGGGTTTTCTTGGTAAATGCCCGTATTTGCGACGAGAACGACGATATCATGCTGGTCACTGCGGGTGGGCGGGCGATCCGGTTCCCGACAACC
>NZ_JAKDLJ010000109.1 GCF_030452865.1 Pseudorhodobacter sp. | reverse complement strand
CCCCCCCCCCCCCCCCCCCCGCCGCCGCCCCCCCCCCCCCCCCCCCCCGCCTGTGCCACGAACCCGTCAGTCAAACAACTCCGCCAGCACTTCGACAAACGCGCCGATCAAACGATCCACCTGCCGTCTTTTCGTGGAAGGGCTGACCAACATCATGTTGTGAAACGGCGCAATCAGACAGCCGCGGTTGACGAGGCCCAGATGTACCGCGCGTTCGACCTGCGGTTCATGCGCCGCCATCGCCGCCACTCCGTTGTGCAATGGTCCGGGCGCACAAATAAACTCCACCCGCGCGCCAACACGCGCCACATGCCAGGGCGCAGAAACGCCGGTGATGGCGGCGGCAAGGCCTGCCTCCAGCCGCGCCGCGTTCCGCTCCATCCGGACATAATTGGCTTTGGTCATCACCTTGGAGAGGTTTGCGCGCAGTGCCGCGAATTGCATCGGATTACCGGACAAAGTGGTTCCCATGCCGGAATGACCGGGCGGCCGCTTGGCGTCATGGGCGAGGAACCGCTTCGCCAGATCGTGCGAAAGGCCCCAAACCGCGCAGGCGATGCCCCCGGCCACAGACTTGCCGATCACAAGGATATCGGCGCGCAGCCCATTGTTGCGCGCCCATCCACCCAATCCGCTGGAAATTGTATGGGTTTCATCCATGATCAGCAGCGATGCAGTCGCATCGCATGCCGCCCGCACCCCGTCCCAGAATCCGGGGTCGGGCAGGACCATGGCACAATTGGTCATCACAGGTTCGGCCAGGATCGCTGCGACATCGCCTTTTGCGAGTGCTGCCTGCAAGGTGGGCAAATCGTTGAATTCCACGACAACAGCATGCTCGGCGGGATTCGCGACCTGGCCCACAAGACCTGAGCGCGGCACGGTCCGACCATCCTTCAGAGTGACCATCACATCATCGACCGTACCATGGTAGCAGCCGTTGAACACAAGGATTTTTGGGCGCCCCGTCACCGCCCGCGCCACGCGGATGGCGCAGCGGTTGGCGTCTGATGCGGTGCTGGCGATTTGCCAGCGGTATTCGCCAAAACGCTTGGTCAAAAGACGCCCGGCCTCCAGCGCATCGGCGGAGGGGAGCATATAGGTCAACCCGCGTTTGGCCTGCCGGGTGATGGCCTTTGCCACCGGGCCGGGAGAATGGCCGAACAGGCTTCCGGTGTCGCCGAGGCAGAAATCATCCAAGCCGTAGCCATCGACATCGGTGATGCGTGCGCCTTTGGCGCTGGCGACCAGCAGGGGAAACGGCATCGGCCAATCGCGCATCCAATGCATCGGTACGCCGGCAAGATAGGCATCCGCGCCAGCCTTTAGCGCCGCTTGCGTGTTCGGGCGGCTGGCGAGGTAGCGGCGCGTTTCCGTCCTGGTGAAGGCGATAAGCCGCTTTTGGGTGATTCCGGCGATCATGGTGGTCCCTTTGCTGGGTATTTATTCGTTTAGCACAAGGCAATGGTCAGTGGCAGGGGGCGTTGCCCCCTCTTGGCCTGAAGGCCAATTCACCCCCAGGATATTTTGACAGAGAAGACGGGCAAAGGGACGCGGCGTTTCGGGTTCAACCGCGATGGGCGCCTGCGGCGAGGGAGGCCACGCGGGCCAGCACTTCGGCCACGGGTTTTCCGTCGGCAATGTCCTTGACGATGGCGGAGCCGACGACGCAACCGTCGGCGATGCTCGCCATGGCTTCAGCGGCCTCGGGGGGGGTGATACCGAAGCCGACGATGACGGGGAGGTCGGTCTGCGATTTGATGCGGGCGACTTCGGGGGCGACATCGGTGGCTTGTGGCGTTGCGGCACCGGTGATGCCGGTGATCGAGACGTAGTAGACAAAGCCAGAGGTGTTTTGCAGCACTTTGGGCAGGCGTTTGTTGTCGGTGGTCGGTGTGGCCAGACGGATGAAGTTGAGGCCTGCGGCCTGGGCGGGAATACAGAGTTCGGCATCTTCCTCGGGCGGCAGATCAACCACGATCAGCCCGTCGATGCCTGCAGCTTTGGCTTGATCCAGAAAGCGGTCTACGCCGCGTGCATAGATCGGGTTGTAGTAGCCCATCAGCACAATCGGGGTGGCGTCGTCGGTTTTGCGAAACTCGGTCACCATGGCCAGCGTTTTGTCCAGCGTCATGCCGCCTTCAAGTGCGCGTTGTCCGGCGCGCTGGATCGTGGGACCATCGGCCATCGGGTCGGTGAAGGGCATGCCCAACTCGATGATATCGACGCCAGCGGCGGGGAGGCCCTTCATCACCGCTAAAGAGCCTGCAACATCGGGGTCACCCGCCATGATATAGGAAACGAAGGCTTTTTTGCCGCTGGCCCGCAGGGTGGCGAATTTCTTGTCGATCCGGGTCATGGCGGCGTCCTTTGCTTTGACGCATCCGTTTGCCCAAAGTGCCGCCGGAAATCAATGGCTCTTAGCCGGGATCGGGGACGGAGACGGTCCAATTGGTGCCGAATCGGTCCGTGACCATACCAAAGCCGGGGGACCAGAAGGTTTGCGCGAAGGGCATTTTTGCGATGCCATCTTGAGCAAGTTGGTCAAAGACGCGCTGCGCGCCAGCCAAATCCGCAGCCGTGTGGGCGATTGTGATGGCTTGCTGTGGCTTTCCGGCCTGCCCCGGCGGAAAGTCTGACCCCATCAGATCACCGGTCGGGCAGGTCAGTTGCGCATTCATCACAAGGTCGCTGCCCGCAAATTCCGGTGGGCCGCCCGGCATGTCAGAGAAGCGGTGCAGCGTCAGGGTGCCACCGAAGACATCGTGATAAAACGTCATTGCCGCGGCGCAGGTGCCTTGGAAATGGATGAACGGCGTAAAGCCCATCATGCTGTCCTCCTGTTGGTCGAGAATGGCAGCGAACGGACGCCCTGAAAAGAGGCTTTTGCGGGCGCCTGCTTGCGGATTGCGGGGGTTTCGGCCTATGAGGGCCGGGGCAATGGATGGAGAGATGACATGGGCTTTCGCATGGGGATCGTCGGCTTGCCGAATGTGGGCAAATCGACCCTGTTCAACGCGCTGACCCGGACTGCGGCGGCGCAGGCGGAGAATTACCCGTTTTGCACGATTGAGCCGAATGTCGGCGATGTCGCGGTGCCGGATGCGCGGCTGGAAAAACTGGCGGCGATTGCGGGCAGCAAGCAGATCATCCCGACGCGGATGACTTTTGTGGATATTGCGGGCCTCGTGCGCGGGGCCAGCAAGGGCGAGGGTCTGGGCAACCAGTTCCTTGCCAATATCCGTGAATGCGATGCCATCGCCCATGTGCTGCGCTGCTTTGAGGATGACGACATCACCCATGTCGAGGGCAAGATCGACCCGGTGGCTGATGCGGAAACCATCGAGACTGAACTGATGCTTGCCGATCTGGAATCGATTGAGCGGCGGCTTGCCAATCTTGCCCGCAAGATCAAAGGCGGCGACAAGGACGCAGGCGATCAGGTGCGGCTTTTGAAACAGGCTCAGGTCGTGCTGGAGGAGGGCAAACCAGCGCGATCCGTGCAGGTAGCGGAGGATGATCTGCGCAACTGGCGGTTGTTGCAGCTTTTGACATCCAAACCCGTTCTTTTCGTGTGCAATGTCGAGGAATCTTCGGCCGCGCATGGCAATTCTCAATCGGCCCGAGTGGCCACAATGGCGACCAACCAAGGGGCGGGAATGGTTGTGATCTCTGCCCGGATCGAAGAAGAAATCAGCCAACTTGCCGCCGACGAGGCAGAGATGTTTCTGCAAGAAATGGGGCTGGAGGAGGCGGGCCTCGATCGCCTGATCCGCGCGGGTTATCAGTTATTGGGTTTGCAGACCTATTTCACCGTCGGTCCAAAGGAAGCGCGGGCGTGGACCATCCCCAAGGGGACACTTGCACCAAAGGCAGCGGGTGTCATTCACGGCGATTTCGAGAAGGGATTCATACGGTCCGAAACCGTGGGTTATGACGATTATATCGCTGGCAACGGCGAATCTGGGGCCAAGGAAGCGGGCAAGTTCCGGGTCGAAGGCAAAACCTATGAGGTCAAGGACGGGGATGTGCTGCACTTCCTGTTTTCCGGCTGATCGTGAAGATACAATGCCCTTTCTGCGGGTGGGGCCGGGCCAACGTGATCCATCGCGGCAGATAGTGGGCCAATGTGCAACGCATTGATGTCATACTTTTTGCATGGATTTCTGTGGCGGTTTGGTGTTGCTCGATTACTGCCATACTGCCATATTGCCGCGTCAAGCGACCTGCATGATGGAACAAGGCGGAACGGACAAATTTAGCATAGGCGAGCTTGGACCTTTCGCCATGCTCACAATCATGGCAGCGACGCGTTGCCCCCATCTTTCGGATGCGGGTGCGCAGAGATTGGAAAGTCAGTCCGCAACCTCGGCAAGAAAATGTACCGGGCGGGGCGTTCGGCAGGTGTCATAATGCTGGGTGGCAAGTGTTTGGAGAAAGAAGCCCTTCGACCGCATGCTACCCTTTTCCCTTCGCACTATAGTCGGCCTTTTTTTAACGGATCAAAAGGCCGGCCTTATGCCACAAACGCACCAAATGGGGAGTGAGTGATGATTAAAGCGCTTTGCATTTTATCTGGAACAAGCACATCGAAATTGGCGTTCGACCAGGGGAGAGGCAGCCAATTTCGATTCGAATCAAATGCAAAACGCTCTAGCGGCTTATTCAGCGGTGTTTTGTGTACCCTCCGTGATTGCACCAATTTGTGCAGGCCAACTGCCGTTTGTCTGTTTTCAAGGTGACCCGCTACCTGACGCCAGGCGACACCGGCAACGCATTTCAGTCCGGTTCGATGTCACGAACCACGAAAGGCGAACGCCGGAATCCGCTTATTGCGACACCGCCAGACCGACGATCGGCCCCATCTGAAAGCCGAAATCGCTGCGGCCCAGCGAAGGCGCGTAAAGGCGGCTGATCTTGCCATCGAAGTAGAGGGCATTGGGAACCGACAGCCCATCGCGGAACAGTCGCCCAAAGGTGTCAAAATTCACCGAATGCCCCGAAATGACAAAATACGCGGTCTTGCCATCGGCGGAGACTCCAACGCCGTTTCGGATGTAGCGACTGTCGCTATCGGCCAGGAACCTCGGGTGCAGTTTGCCATTGATCACCAGCATCGGCCCCGATTGTGTGGCAAAGCGACAGCGCGGCGGGTGGGCTTTGAATTTGCGCGATTCCACGACCGCAAAGCCATCCGGCCCGATGCAGAACACCCCATTCGGCAGCAACCCGAAATTGCCCGGCCCCGCGCGCGTGACGATGCCTGCGCGTTCCTGCCCCTCGGTGATCAGCAAACCAACCGGCGCACGGTCCGGGTGATACATCCCGGCATTCATCGCGAAAGCCAGCTTTTTGCCTTCGGCCTGCAACACCTCGTCAACCCTGCCAAAACTGCCCAGCACCACGCCTTCCGTATCGGCATGAAACAGGCGCAAATCCTGACCGAAGGTTACTTCGCAGGTTGTATAAGGCTGATCCTCAAACCGGATGTCCTTGCATGCAGCCTCCGCGACGGCAGGTGGTGCCGCGAGGGCAAACATCAATGCCGCAAGCCTTAGGTTCATGCTCATCGAGGTCGGGTTCTGCCACATGGCGGCGCACACGTTCAGCATCCAGTAGGCGGCGGGTTTCATCAAGTTGATCATAGGTGATGTCGCGGCGAAAGCGCAGTTCGGGAACGTGTTTGATGATCATGCCTTTGCTGACCAGATGACGCAACTCCCCCTGATGCCGGGCCAGGAGGGCGATGCAGCCTTCAACATCCTCACCGCCCAGCGGCATCACATGCACTGTCGCGACCCGCAAATCAGCAGACATTTGCACCTCCCCCACCGTGATATAGCGACGGTTGAGGTCGGGGTCATGCACCTCGCCACGCGAAAGCACCTCCGACAGGATGCGCCGGATCAATTCGCCAACACGAAGCTGCCGTTGCGACGGGCCTTTGGCCGAGGTGAGGTTTTTGTGTGCCATGCGCCCCATGTAGGCGCGAATCACGCGGTCTGCAACGGGTGTCACCCCTGCGTGCAGTCGGCTTTTCGCCTAGCCGGAGGCCGCGCGCGCGATCTCCACGCTGCTCAGGCCATAGGTTGAAGCAAATCGCTGTCGCGCCGCAATCAGCCGCACATCGTCGGGCCGCATCCCCAGTGTCCGGATGAACTCAATCCGCTGCTGTGATTTCAGAGCCTCCCGATCAATCGCGGTTCCCATTACACGATCAATCACCTCACCCCCCGGACTGACATGGAACCAGCGGGAAAAATCGCGGAAATGGTGCTGGTTGTGCAGGGTGGTGACATGACGCTCCACCGCTGTTTTCGGCACCGGCAGATGCGCGGTCATGTGGAACCATTCATAGCCCAGAAAGGTCGCGATGCCGCCGACCGGAACGATTGCGACAGCCACAGGAAGCGCAAAGGCTGGCACAACGAAATGCAACGCTGCCCAAGTGACGGCGAAACTGGTGCAAAGCACGGGCAAAGCCACCCAGATCGGCACGAAGAACAGCCTCTGATTGGTCGGGAAATCATGGTGTCCGTAATGCGCTTGATAGAGCAGGTCGAAGGCCCATTGCTGCCGTGGCGGGGCCAGATGGAAGATATAGCGGTGCAAGGAATATTCATTCAGCATCTGCGCCGGAATGCCAAAGATCACGAAAGCCCAGGCCCAAAACGGCCCAATCACCGCCAGCCAGATCGCCGCACCCAGCATGATCGCCGTCATCACCTGGACGGCGAGGTGCCGATACATGATTGAAAGCCGTGCCATTCCCATCCCCTGCCGATGCGCCAAGTTTGCACTGCTCGACACTGGTTGTCGCCTGTGACGTTGCGCAATGACCCGGCGAATACTCCCTCAGGCCCGCCGCAACCGATTCCGCCCCTTTGCGGTCCTTGCCGAAACCGCTAAAGACGGTCGCAAGGAAACGAGAGGATTGCACGCATGGCCGACCTTCCGGGAATCATCGTCACTGGCGCGTCGGGACGAATGGGCCAAATGCTGATCCGCACCCTCAGCATGTCAGATCGCGCGCGACTTGTCGGCTGCGTCGAACGTAACGGCCACGATTGGATCGGGCGGGATGTGGGGGAGGCGATGGGCGGCGCACGCCTTGGCGTGATCGTCACCGATGACGCTCAGGGTGCCTTTGCCACGGGTCAGGCCGTCGTTGATTTCACCGCCCCCGCCGCTACGATGGAATTTGCCGCACTCGCCGCGAAAGCCGGTGTGGTTCACGTCATCGGCACAACCGGGATGGAAGCGAAGCATCTGGCCAATCTGCGGACTTTTGCGCAGCAGGCCGTCATCATTCGCGCAGGCAATATGTCGCTCGGTGTCAACCTGCTGGTTCGGTTGACGCAAAAGGTGGCGCAGGCGCTGGATGAGGATTGGGATGTAGAGATCGTTGAAGCACACCACCGCATGAAACTCGATGCGCCCTCCGGCACCGCCCTGATGCTGGGCGAAGCTGCGGCAAAAGGGCGTGGCGTTGCATTAGCTGATGTGCGCGATTCCGGCCGAGACGGCATCACAGGAGCGCGCAAACGTGGTGACATCGGCTTTGCCGCCATTCGGGGCGGCGATGTTGTCGGCGAACATGACGTGATCTTTGCCGCCGATGGCGAACGCATCATCTTGCGCCATCTGGCCACGGATCGCAGCATCTTTGCCCGTGGCGCATTGCGGGCGGCGATTTGGGGCATCGGTCAAAAACCCGGTGAATATGACATGATGGATGTTCTTGGACTGTGATTTCCGGAACCTTTCCAGCCGATTTAGCCGATGAAATCCCGATACCTGTCAGAGGCGTAGACGAACCCCTGATCCAAGAGCGGCCCGACACCGGCATAGACCTGCGGTGCATCGGGACGAATTGCAAACGCATCGCCTCCCGTGGCTGCCGCCAACCGCCGCGCATCCTCGGCATGGTCCCATGTGCCAGCGGCCACCGAGGCGCGATCCCGCGCAAGGTAATCGCCTGTCAGTTTGTAATGCCGCAAAAGGCCGGTCACATCGGCGATCCGCACATTGGACGCACAATGCGGATGCGGGATAAGCCGCACCTCCGGCGACATTTTGACCAGCGAGTGCTTGGACAGGAAACACGCTTCTCCAAACACCTCACGACGCAACCCGCCGAGTTTCAATTGCAGCGGCGCGTCACAATGATTGCTTTGCAAATACCATGAGAAGCCGATTTCCTCACGGTCGAAATAGGGAACGGATTGCATCACACCTAAACTGTAATGATCTGCGCGCACCAGTATTTCGCCATAGCCCCAACCCTTGCCCTCACCATACGCTCCGGGGGCATATAGGTCGAGCATCTGCGTTACCATCGCGGTATACCCCTCGGACTCCAGGTAATGCATAAGCTGCGGCAAGGTGCCAAGCGGTTCAAACAGCTCGTCCGAATCGACAAACAGCACCCAACCGCCGCGCAAAACCTTGCGCGCCGCCTGTTCCCGCAGGGCGCATTCAAAGCGCTTCGCGGGCAGGTCGGATTGCAACACAGTGACATCGGCGAACCGCTTGGCTCGTGCCACCGTATCATCGGAGGAGGCGTTGTCGACAATCACGATATGCCGGACCCCAAGCGCCTGATGGTGTCGGATGAAATCGTCGATATAAAAAGCCGCGTTCCTCATCAGGGACACAACGGCCACTTGAGCCGGTGCAAGCGGCACTGTCGCCGCACCATGGGCAAGCGTCAAACTGCCCCGCACCATGCGCCGAGTGGCCGCTTCTTGCACCCGGCGTCGAAGTCCATTCCAAACCCGTTTGATCACAGCGTACCTTCAGAAACCACCCGACCACAGAATATTGCGGCCCGGCCAAAGACAAGCGCCAAAAGCGGTTGCTGCGTTACCTTGCTCTTGCGTGCTGCGGCTGTCAGGCTTCGGCAAAAACGGGAGAGAATATGACCGATACTATCGCTGACGCCATTTCCGGCATCTATGAAACGCATCTGCCGGTGTCCGATCTTTCACGCTCTATCGCGTTTTATCGCGACATCTTGGGGCTGCAACTGGCGCATGAGGTGCCGTCGCGCGGCGCTGCGTTTTTCTGGGCCGGTGCGCCGGATCGCGGCATGTTGGGTCTGTGGCAATGCGGCTTTGGCCCGTTGCGTATGACCGGCCATTTCGCCTTTCGGATAGGGCGGAATGCCCTGCTTGCGGCCCCCGCCATGTTGCAGGCGCACGGCATCGCACCGCTGGGCTTTCATGGTGAGCCAGCGTCCGAACCCGTCGTTATCGGCTGGATGCCCGCCCTGTCGCTGTATTTCAAAGACCCGGATGGGCATTCGCTGGAGTTCGTCCATTTGCTGGACGCGCCAGCCGATCCCGGTTTTGGCATTGGCACCTGGTCGGACTGGCGGGATCGCGGGTAATAAGGCACGCAGAAGCCTTATCTTGCGAAGGGATACCAAGTGGAACAAGGGAATCCGATTGGCTGCGACAATCAGCTTGAATCTAGCCGATCGTCTTGCAAGTTGGAAAGCTCGGCAGGTAAAGCTCCTAAACGGAAACCCCAT
>NZ_JAKDLJ010000528.1 GCF_030452865.1 Pseudorhodobacter sp. | reverse complement strand
AACGCCGCACGATCAAGGTCCGGGTGTTTCCCAACGAGGCTTCGCTCGAACGCCGGTTGTGTCTCGAATCTGGTGGAAATTCTCTGGCGGCGTTCTCCGAGCATGGGGATTTGGGCTTGATCAGGCTGCGAGGTCAAGGCTGATCGGGGCGATGGGCTGAGCCAAGGTTTCCCAGCCATCGATCTTTCGCATCTGGATCTGGCCCGATGCCATCAGCGCCCAGAGCAGCATCGGCACGGTTTCGGCGCAGGGCAGCACGGTCTGGGTTTTGATGCGGCGGCGGAATTCCTCGTTCAGGCGCTCGATGGCGTTTGTCGTGCGGGCTGATTTCCACTGCGACGGGTCCAGCCGGGTGAAGGTGAACAGCCGGCCCCCGGCTTCTTCCAGGCTGTCCGCCACCGCGCGGCACTTCAGGCGCCACTTGCGCAGGAATGCCTTGCGGCGTTTCTCGATTTTGGCCGCACCGTCGGCATAGATCATGTCGCGGTAATCCTCGGTCAACTCGTCCTGCATGCGTTTCGGGGCGTGGCCGAGAAGGTTGCGGTGCTTGTGAACCGTGCAGCGCTGGATCGGCGGGTCCTCGCCCCAGAGCGCGACGAGGGCAGCCTCAAGCCCTGGCGCGCCGTCGACAATGACAAATGCCGGTCGCTTCAGGCCGCGCGCATCGAGATCGCCGAGAAACTCGGCCCAGGCAGCTTTGCTTTCGCCGCCCATATTCATGATCGAAAGCAATACCTTCTGCCCGTCCCGGCGCACGCCGATAGCTGCCAACACCGAGATATTCGTGGCTTTCCTGTCGATGCGGGTCTTGATGACCGTGCCGTCCAGGAGTGAGTATCCGTCTTGATCAAGCGGTTTTTTTGACCCAGAAGCGGTCAGCCTTGATCAGCGCGTTGGCGGTCTCCAGGAGCTTGCGCATGATGGCGACGATGGCGACCTTTGCGGGTTTTCCGGCCGTGCAGAGCTGGGTGTATTTTGCCTTGAGGTCCGGATTGAGCCGCATGGCGACCAGGGCGGGCATGTAGAGCGCGTCACGCAACGGTTTGCGCCCGCCGCTGATGAAGGACTTGCCCTTCCATGTGCCGGATTCGCGGCTGCAAGGAACAAGGCCGGCGAGGCTTCCGGCCTGCTTTCGCTCCAGCGTCCCGATTTCAGGCAGGAAGGTAAGGATGAGCGCTGCGGCGATCGGGCCGAGACCGGGAATGGAGCACAGAATCTTGCGTTTGCGCGCGACAGGTTTGTCCTCGGCGATGTGCCTGGAAATCTCTGCATTCAGCTCCGCGATCTGGCGTTCGACCAAAGCCAGCCGCGTCTTGGTCTGGCGCTTCAAAACGGCGTTGGTTTGAACCTGGCCCCGGTTGCGCAGGCGGGTGCGCTCCTTGACCAGACCGGTCCGCGCGGCCTGCAAATCTCTGAGATCATGTAGCTTCTCAGAAATTGGCGCATCCGGTTCCAAGCCAAGTGCCGCCCCCATGCGTGCCAGGATGCGCGCATCGACGGCATCTGTCCTGGCGCGCGTGGCGCTGGCCTCGGCAAAGCGCCGGGCCTGCAACGGATTGACCTTTACCAGCGGGACCTTGCCCGACAAGGCCTTCTCGAACGCGCGGTGACAGGGGCCTGTCGGTTCATACACGATGCGCTTAAGCGGTGTCGCGCCAAGCCATTTGATCAACGCCCGCAATCCGCGCGGGGAGTTCTCGAAACGCTCCGCAGCCCGGTCTTCCAGCCGGAAAGCGTCGAGATGGGATTTCGATATGTCGATGCCGATGGTATGCTCTGTCATCTTCGCCAGCCCTGTCCTTGTCATGCGTGTCTCAAGCACGCGTATCCGTTCAGGCCCATGGTGAAGACGGCGGCCGACCTTACTCACTCGCGGTCCTGCGACACCAAGGCAGACACGATCCGACCGCCGCCACTGCCCGCCATAAATGGCGTGGCGGGCAGTGGCTCCCTTCTACCCCGGGAGCCCATGAAATTCATAAGACAAGGCAATCGTGCCTCTGCCCCGCAAGGCGTTACGGACAGTGAACCCAGGAGAGG
>NZ_JAKDLJ010000108.1 GCF_030452865.1 Pseudorhodobacter sp. | reverse complement strand
AAGCCCTTTTGGATACGGGCTATCAGGTGACACCTGTGATCGACCGTGACTATTTCTGGGCGATCTATTTCCGCACACCCGGTGGCATCCTGTTCGAAGTTGCCACCAATGAGCCGGGCTTTGACCGCGACGAAGACACCGCCAATCTGGGTCAGGCTTTGATGCTGCCCACCCGCTATGAGCAGCATCGCGCCGAGATTGAACGCCTGTTGCCCCCGCTGGCCCCATAAGGAGGATGCTATGTCGACCAAAACCCACCACGCGCGGACAAAAGCGCCGCAGGCCGGCGCGCCGCTGATCTTTGCCTTTCACGGCACCGGCGGCGACGAGCATCAGTTCTTTGATCTGGCACAGCAACTTTATCCGGGGGCAGGCGTTGTCTCGCCCCGGGGTGATGTCTCGGAAATGGGGGCGGCGCGGTTCTTTCGGCGCACCGCTGAGGGTGTCTATGATATGGATGATCTGACACAGCGCACCAAGGCGATGGCCGCCTTTGTGGCCTCTCACAAGGCACAGTACCCTGATGCGCCGGTCTATGGCTTTGGCTACTCGAACGGGGCGAATATTCTGGCCTCTGTTGCGATGGCGCATCCCGATCTGTTTGCGCGGATCGGATTGTTGCATCCGCTGATCCCATGGCAACCACAGGCCAGTCCTGCACTTGATGGCAGCCAAGTCCTGATCACCGCCGGAAAACACGATCCGATTTGTCCGTGGCCCTTAAGCCAAAAACTGATCAACTGGTTTGCGGCGCAAGGTGCCGAGGTTTCCACACATATCCACGATGGCGGCCACGAGTTGCGCCAGCCGGAGGTGTCGGCGCTTCAAACCCTGCTGACAGCGCCGTAAGCGCCGGTGATGGGCCGTTTCGCATGTGAGCGCCACAGGCGCGTCTGCGGGAAGGGGCTTGACCGATCTTGAATTGCTTTTTGACCATGAGGAGGCAACCCATGACTGAAGTGAAAATGATCTATACCGAGACCGAAACCAAAGGCCGTTATGCGGCCACCCTGCCCGGTGTTGAAGGCGCAGCTGAATTGACGACCTCCAAAGTATCACCCACATTGATCATCGCCGATCACACGGCTGTTCCAGATAGCATGCGCGGGCTTGGCATTGGGCGTGCTTTGGTCGATCAACTGATCGCCGATGCACGCGCAAAGGGTCAGCGCATCGTTCCGCTTTGCCCCTTTGTGCGCGCGCATGCAAAAAAACACCGCGAGGATTTGGCCGATGTCATCCAGTGGTAAAACCAGTCACCACACTGGATCGACAGTGTGACGGACCGAGAGCGGCGCATCACGCTCTACCAAAATGACCGCTGCGATGACGTGAACGTTATTTCGCACGCAAATACAGGAGATATCTTATGAGCTGGAACCCAACCCAAAACCCCGAATGTCCGCTATCCGATAGCGCAGCAATTGAAACGCTGATCATCCCGCGCGCCCATGATCTGGGCGGGTTTGAGGTGCGGCGCGCCCTGCCCTCCCCCAAGCGGCAGATGGTTGGGCCGTTCATCTTTTTCGACCAAATGGGCCCTGCCGAATTCATCACCGATGGCGGCATTGACGTGCGCCCGCATCCGCATATCGGTCTGGGCACCGTTACCTATTTGTACCAAGGCGAATTCGAACACCGCGACAGCCTGGGCACGCATCAGATGATCTATCCCGGCGAAGTGAACTGGATGGTCGCAGGGCGCGGCGTCACCCATTCTGAACGCACCAGCGCGCAAACCCGCGCCACGCGGCATAAGCTGTTCGGTATCCAGACATGGATCGCCCTGCCCGAAGACCGCGAAGACATGGCCCCGGATTTCGAGCATTACAAGGAGGCGGCACTGCCCGTCATCACCGACACCGGTAGCACCGCCCGGCTGATCCTTGGCACGGCTTACGGGCAAACCAGCCCGGTGACGATGCAATCCGAAACGTTCTATCTGGATGTGGTGCTGGCGGCAGGCGCGGCTTTTCCGTTGCCCGACAACCACGAAGATCGCGGGATCTATGTGACCGAAGGCAGCATCGAAGTTGCAGGAGACAGCTTTGACGCGGGCCGCATGATGGTCTTTCGTCCCGGTGACCGGATTTCGGTAAAGGCTGGCCCGCAAGGGGCGCGGCTGATGGCGCTTGGCGGGGCCACGCTGAATGAGAAACGCTATATCTGGTGGAATTTCGTCTCCTCCTCCAAGGATCGAATAGAACAGGCCAAAGAGGATTGGAAGGCCGCAGATTGGCAGAATGGCCCGTTCAAACTGCCGCCGGGCGATGATGCGGAGTTCATCCCGATCAGCCCCGAGTTGGACCGGACGCGCCCGAAGGATTAGGCGTTTACCAGCCGGCACTGTGGTGTCGGCTGGCATCACATCCCGTCACCGCCGCAGATTTCAGCGTTTTTGGCTCCGTTGTTCACCTGCCAATAACGTTTCGCTAGACTTCAGGAGCATCACCCGCCCATGCCGCTTGCAAAAGCGCCCTGATATCAGGGGCCGTGACAGGGTGCGGGTTGGGATAGGGTTTTGACGTGGCCAGCATGGTGGCGTGATCAAGGTCGGTCTCCTTCAGGCCCAGATCACGCAGCGCCCGGGGCGCGCCAAGCGATTTTGCAAATGTATAAAGCGCCAGCCCCGCGTTATCGCCGCCCAGCAACTCGCAAATCGGGGCCAGCAAGGCGGCGGCACTGCGCGCATTATAGGCAATGGCATGGGGCAGGATAATGGCATGGGTGTCTGCATGTGGCAGATCAAAGCTGCCCCCCAAAGTATGGCACAGCTTGTGATGCAGGCCCATGCCCACCTGCCCCAACACTGTCCCGCAAGCCCAGGCACCGCGCAACGTGCCCTCACGCGCGCGGAGATTTGTAGTGTCTGCCAAGACCTGAGGCAGGCCCTTCACAAACGCCGCCAACCCCTGTACCGCCAGGGCGTCAGAACCCGCGTTCCGGTTGGGTGCGTAAAGTGCTTCAGCTGCATGCGCCATTGCGTTCAGCCCGGACGTGACTGTCAGTGCGACCGGCAATGTCACCACAAGTTCTGCATCATAAAGAATAACCTCCGGCAACACCTTCGGGTCGCTAAGGGTGGTTTTAACGCCGCCTTCCGTCTGGCCAAGGATCGGCGTTGCCTCGCTGCCTGCATAGGTGGTCGGGATGATGATCTGGGGCAGGTCCGTCCTGTAGGCGAGTGCCTTGCTCAGGCCGGTTGTTGACCCGCCTCCGATTGCGATCAGGCAATCGGCGGCGCAGGTTTCCAGATAGTCCAGTGCTTCAAGCGTCACCGCGACGGGGGTATGCATCTGCGCCTTGCTAAATGTCCCTACGGCGGCTGTGCCCAACGCGGCAGCGATTTCCTTCGCGACGTCGGATCGTCCGGGCGTGGTCAGGATCAGGGCACGGGCGGCACCAAGTCGCGCTACCTCGGACGCAATGGTCAGGCGGATACCCGCACCGAATTGAACGCGGGCAGCAGTTGCATCTGACGCGGTTTTTTGGGCTGGCGTCACGTGATATTCCTCCGGCTTGGGGGGCTTGCTTTGTTCAGACATCTTGACTGTCATTGTCCCGTATATAGGCCCGCGCAAACGGATGCGACTGCGCCTTGGGTCAGATGACAGCATGGGGTTCTGGCAAGTTCAAAGCACCCGCCGATGTGATCTGCAAGATCCTGTGATCACGCCTTGGTGTAGGCGGCACAGCTTGCCGAAGCGCGCGCGCCCAGACTATACAACATTCTAAAGCGTTTTGAAATCAGGAGAATACAAGATGCGTACCAGTCTTTTGCTCATCGCTATGCTTGCAAGCGCCAGCGCTGCTGCCGCACAAGCCACCCTTTCCATCCCCCTCAAAATCGGGACAACGGACAGTGTCTTGTCGCAAACCTATGCCTGCGGCGACGAAAAGGCTTTTGCAGTTCAATATGTGAATACGGGTGCAAACGCACTGGCCATTTTGCCGATTGACGGGGAAGAGCGTCTCTTCGTCAACGTGGTTTCGGCCTCGGGCGCAAAATACGTGTCGGGCGCGCATGTGTGGTGGACCAAAGGCGATACCGCAACGCTGGAAAATGAGTTGACGCAAGGCAGCCTTCAGGAGTGTAAATCGCAAGATGCCGCGCCCTAAACCTAAGGCAATGGTTGTATAGCGTCACGAAACACGGCCCGATTATGGTAGCTCCCTATGGCGAAACATAACCGGGCCAAACGCCAACCGGCCCCTTGCTGGCCTACCAAAACCCGCGGCAAGGGCGGCGGTCAAAGCGGACAGGTCTCATTGATATGGGCCTCAAAAAAGTCTGAAAAGGTCGCGACCCGCAGCGGCAACTGCTCATAAGGCGGATAATGTAGCGTCAGCCATATCTCCGGCGCGGACCAGTCCGGCAGCACTGCGGCCATACGCCCGGCGGCGAGATCGGCTGGGAGTTCGCGGTGCTTGACGGAAAGGCCACCGGCTCGCGTCTGGCGGCGTGGCCGAACAAGCCGGGCATCCTGTCGGAAAGCGCGCAATGCGTGGCCGACGTCCGCCACCCCGACCCGTCCACGGCCCGCGTCATGGCCGAAAAGACGCGCCGCGCCGCCCAATGCGCCGCGGCGATGGCGGGATGCGAATTGGAGGTCGAGGACGAATGGGAATGGGGCGGCGACATCTTCGACGCCGGGCTGATTGCGCTGGTGCGCGACGAGGCGGTGCGCCAGAACTGGAACTGGCGCGATATCCAGTCCCAGGCGGGCCACGATGCCTATCACCTGGCCACTTACTGCCCGTCCGTGATGATCTTCACGCCCTGCAGAAAAGGGATCACGCACAACAACAACGAATCCTGCGACCCCGAGGATTTCGTGGCGGCCCTGAACATGCTGCTTCATGCAGTTGTCAAGAAAGCCGATGGCTGACACGAAGTCGACGCGCGCCGACAATCTCCATCTCAAGCAGACAGTCGGGCAAGGCGCTGGCGGACAAGACCGCCCGTGCAACTTCCGAACGGGCCGGGTTCACAATCTCAACCGGCAAGAAGATCGGTGCATCGGCAGCAACTGACGCCGATCCCGGCGCTTAGCGCGTTTCCCTCAGCCATTTGAAGATCATGTTGGCATTCAGCGCATAACGCCGCGCCACTTGGGCAACAGAAACATCCGCCGACGCCGTCTGAAGGCAGATCGACTGCTTCGCTGCCCGCACTTGCCGCCCTTTGGCTGACCTTGGGCTTTGGCTACAGCCTGACGCAAACCCCTACCGGGCGCTTGCTGCGCAGGTCCGCCCAGCCCGAAGACCGGCCGGCAATTTTCGCCGCGCAGTTCGCCCTGTCACATGCGTGCTGGCTATTGACCTATCCGCTCGCTGGCTGGGCGGGAGCGAGGTTCGGGCTGGGCAGGACCTTCCTGATTCTGGCGGGATTGGCCGTGATTGGCATCGTTGCCGCAACTAGGCTTTGGCCCGCCGATTTGGTCGATGACATCGCCCACACCCATCCCGAGTTGGCGCCAGATCATCCGCATCTGCACGCACATGGGGCCAATCCGCATCGCCATCCGGTCATCATAGACGAATTGCATCGGATGTGGCCCGCGCAGGCAAGGTCGACCTAGCCAGAGTACTCAAGGCGAACGGATTTGATTGTCCACCGCCGCCGTCAGATGAGACTAAGCGCAACCCCTCCGGCCGCGGTCAGGACAACCACGATCCAAGGTGCTGCCTTCCAGACGGTGAGCAGGAGGAATGCAGTCAGGGCCAGCGCGAAATCCTGCGGTGTCAGGATCGCGCTTTGCCAGACCGGATCGTAAAGGGCGGCCCCCAGAATGCCGACGACAGCCGCATTCGCGCCGCGCATCGCGGCCTGTGCCGGGAGGCGTGACCGGAACGCATCCCAGAACGGTAGCGCGCCAATCAAAAGCAGAAAGCCCGGAACGAAGATGGCCACCAGGGCAATGGCGGCACCGAGGAAACCATTAGGCGCGGGCCCCGCAACCGCCCCGAGATAGGCCGCAAAGCTGAACAGTGGCCCGGGAACGGCCTGTGCCGCGCCGTATCCGGCAAGGAAGGCGTCATTGCCGATCCAACCCTGTGGCACCACCTCGGCCTGCAACAGTGGCAGCACGACATGGCCACCCCCGAATACCAGCGACCCGGACCGGTAGAAGGCATCGAACAGGGCCACGCCTTGCGACAGGCTGGCCGCCAGTGGCAACAAGACAAGCAGCAGGGCGAAAACCGCGAGCGCGCCGAGGCCAACCGACTTTGGCACGCGAAACTGCAGATGTCCGGCCATTGGCGCGGGCTCGCCGTGACAGGCCCAAAGTCCCGCCAGACCGCCGATCACGATGGCGGCGATCTGACCCATGGATCCGCCCGCAAAGACCACGATCAGCACGGCGGCAAGCGCGATGCTGGCCCGCGCACGATCGGGCGCAAGGGTCCGCGCCATGCCCCAGACCGCCTGCGCCACCACGGCCACGGCGACCACTTTCAGACCGTGAACAAGGCCAAGACCAACAGGCCCCGCGAACGCGGTGGCCCCGAAGGCGAACAGGACCAGAAGGAGTGCAGATGGCAGCGTGAACGCCGCCCATGCGGCCAGCGCGCCGAGCGGGCCACCACGCAACAGCCCAAGTGCGAAACCTGTCTGGCTGCTGGCCGGGCCGGGCAGGAACTGGCACAGCGCCACCAGGTCGGCATATCCCGCCTCGTCGATCCATTTGCGCCGCGTAACCAACTCGTCCCGGAAATAGCCAAGATGGGCAATCGGGCCGCCAAAAGACGTGAGCCCCAGTTTCAGGAAGACCCGAAAGACTTCAACCGGCGTGCCGTTGGAGCGGGGATCGCCCTGCGGAACAGCTTGGCCAGATGTCATCATGAACCTGTCCCTGCCAGATTGTCGGGGATTGGGCAGCCGGGGTTGGCGTCGCCATGGCAACGCATCACAAGATCAGAAAGGCTACGGTGCACGGGTTTGAGTTCGATGATTTTCCATTCGATCCTGCCAATGTGATCATGGGGCAGATGTTTGACATCGGCGCTGGCACGGCCCCGATCTTCGTAGAGCGACAGCAGTGCGCGACAATCCTCAATCGAAAAGCCCAGCGATCGCGCCCGCGCAAGAAAGGCCAGTCTGTGCAAATGACTTTCTCGGAACGCGCGGTACCCGTTTGCCCCTCGTAGCGGTTTAATCGGCCCGATTTCCTCGTCGTTGCGGATCGTCTTTGCAGGCAGTCCGCTTGCCTGTGCAATATTCCCGATATACATGGCACCAGCCTCCGAAAGACAGTTTCTAAACTTACAGCAACTGTAAGGACAGGGAAGCCTCAACTCGGAACTCTGCTAAGCTGGAACGCAGATTTTGCCCGTTGGCGCATCCTTTGCGGCGGAAAGTCAATTCCTTTGTGATGTCCCTGACCTGCCAGTAACTGGAGGGGCCATGTGTATCGTGGTTCAGGTCGCAACTCTGAAATGATTGGAGCTGGAAAGCTGCAAACGCAGCAGTGCTTAAAAGCCATTATTGCAGGTCGCGCGGCGACCCGCCGAGATGGAGAGAATGATGATGAACGGATATGGTATGGGGTGGGGCATGGGTTTCGGCTGGCTCTGGATGATCGTCATCCTTGTGCTGGTCGGCCTCGCCCTTGCCGCTCTGGTCAAATACCTGCGCAAATGAACGGAAAGGAAAACACAATGGGCTATACAATCAACCGCCTGATAGCGGACGCCGGTTTTGACGCCGTTGACGCGCGGACCCGGGCGGCGCTGGCCGACAAGGGTTTTGACATTCTGACCGAGATCGACGCCAAGGCGACAATGTGTAGGCCTCCAATACTTCGCAGACGGCCCAAGACGGTCCTTGCCCGCAATCAGCAATGCAGCGCCGAGACCCGCCATAACGATCAATCAAAATTCATGCGGTATTTTGGCGGATTAAACTTCCGTCTGCGCCCATCAAGTCGAATGGCGCATCGCGGTCTTCAGACTTGGGGATGGGAACTCACGGCTATTCACTCTTGTGTTTGACGTAGAAAAGGGCTTTCTTTTGCTGCGCGCACCGCGCCGATTTCGGAGCGAAGAGGGAAATTTTGCCATTTGACCTCAAATTGTGTCCGGCCCAGTCTGACGAGTGCGGTCACTATAGAAGGTACGGCTGCATCGAGCACCCGATACCCAGACAGGTGATCGTTTTGACTTCTTTGACTTCGCATTCCCTCTGTGCACGTCTCGCGAAAAATAACACAGCCTATCGGTTCGTTTGAACAGCATCTGCAATGAGTCGTGCCATCTCCCAAATAGACATTTAACGAGGAAGAAAACGGAACGACGGGATCGTGTGAGCGCCCTGAGGGGATGGTGCCTGGGAGTGAACTCCACCGCCCGGATGTCAGACGTGGCCGTGTCCATGGCCAGATGGACCTTGCGCCATTGACGGCGGCCCTGAACACCATGCTTCCGGGCCTGCCACCCGCCGTCGCCCAGGAACTTGATCCCAGTGCTATCGACGAGCAGGTTCGGCGGCCCATCGGCACGTCGATAGGGGATCTGGACGGTCAGCGTCTTTTGCCGCCTGCACAGAGTCGTATAATCCGGCACCAACCAGTCCAGGCCCGTCATCTTCAGCAGGCTGGCCACCATGCCGGTCGTCTGCCGCAACGGCAGTTTGAACAGAACTTTGATCGTCAGGCAAAACTGGATGGCCGCATCAGAGAACACTGCGGGCCGACCGGGACTGCCGTCATGCGGCGCAAGCCAGGTCATGTCCTTGTCCAGCCAGATCAGCAGCGACCCACGCTTCTTCAGCGAGGCTGTATAACTGGACCAGTTCGTGGTGCGGTAGCGGACGGGTGATGGCTTGCTCATTCGGCTTTTCTAACCGCATGGAATCACAACGTGAATCGTCCACGGTCAGAGTTGTGCAACAACGCCCAGGAGATGTACAATCCTCCCAATCAATTAATAGTAAGTTCCTTAATGGTCCCGAGTGTCGCAATTCGAGCAAGTAAGTTTAATGTGCAATCACGATCAGCGAAACCGCCCGCAAAACGCCCCTGATGCATGGAACCTTTTGTATTCCAAGGCGTTAAGTTTCAACTGTTTTGTCTATGCCAAACGATAGCGGCGGGTTGGCGGCCATTGATATCGCATATCAGACAGATGTGAGTGCAACTGCCGTGAGTGCGCGACGGCGCGCGAATCTTGCCTGTTTGCCGACGGCGAAATTACCTGAAAGGATGTTTCATGAGGCGTTTTCTGAATTCCACTGCGGCCTTGTCGGTTGCTCTGATGAATGTGCACCCGTGGCCTTTGTTGGCCCAAACCTTGACAAAGGAAGGGACCGTTATCGCCGCAGATGGGACGGTGCTGTGTGAGCCGAATGCGGATATCGTTTGCGATCCAACTGATCCCGAACTGATTGCGCAATCGCAAAAGATTGACGAAAGCATTGCAAAAGCCGCCACTGAGGCTGACGCCAAAGCCAAGCCTGACGCCGAAGCCGCCGCCGCTGACGCAGACGCCAAAGCCAAGGTTGACGCCGAAGCCGCCGCCGCCGAGGCTGACGCCAAAGCCAAGGCTGATGCCGAAGCTGCCGCCGCTGAGGCAGAC
>NZ_JAKDLJ010000003.1 GCF_030452865.1 Pseudorhodobacter sp. | reverse complement strand
CATATTAATATTGATGGACATGCCATCCAGTTTCCGCGCCCGGTTCAAATTCAAAACGGGTAACGCGAACACGTTCGTCTTCAACCAGTGGAATGGCTGTAAGTTGTGGTTTCGACATTGGAGGCTCCTTTGAGGTTTTCTGGACGCAACGGTAGTTCAGAGCAATCATGTATTGTTCCACTGTGACTGACAATGTGGCCAATGCGCCGCGGACTTTCACGTTTGCTCGGCAGGACGGACAAGCGTCATTGCAATTGACGTAACAATTAGAAGAAGCGCGATTGCCTTCTGCCAGGACAGGCTCTCGTTCAGCAACAAAACGGAGGATAAAACGCCGACGACTGGCGCGATCAACGTCGAAATCGCTGCAATGGTTGCAGAGAGGCGACCCAGAAGGATCGTCCACAACACATAACAGGTGACCATCGGACCGGCGACGTGAAAGGTAAATATCCACAGGCTTGCAGGGCTCGGAGGGCGGAAATCCTTCAATGGTTCGAAGAATAAAACAAGGGGCCACGTCAGCAGCGCCGAGATTACAAAGAACCATGCAGCACGGGCCAATGGCGAGAGAGTCCATTTCCGCGTCTGCATCACTATATTTCCGATTGACCACGAAAGCGCGGCGCATAACATGATCGCCGGACCCAGAGGTGCCGCTACCAGCGCCGCCAAATTGGTTGAGGCGAGAACGGCAAGGCCAGCCAAGCCGATGCATATCGCCATTACCAGGCGCCTGTGAAGAACCTCACCCAAAAAAACAACCGATAACACGGCTGTTATCGACGGCATCGTATAGGCAATGATTGCAGCGTTCGAGGCAGGGGTGAAAAGCTGACCCAGTGCGGTCAGAATATTAAACCCGAACACGATAAAAACCGACGCTAAAATCAGTGAGAAAACCTCACCCTTCGCGGGTTTCAACCGATGGCCGATGCCGCTTGCAATGAGAAGCAGCGCGACGGCTGCAAGGCTGAAACCACCGGCGCGCAGTGTCAGCGGCGGTATTTCTGAAAGCATGAACTTGACCGCCGGCCAGTTCAGGCCCCAGAGCAGCCCGAGTGCAACGACCATGAACAACGTGACTGAGAAGGCTGGTTTGATCAAGGGGTTATCCGTATTCAATAAGATCGACGGCGTGTAAGGTTATCTCGCGCGCTACCCTTGTCTGGTGCGGCGCATTTCGGGGCCGGATTACTGCGGGATGGCCGCTGCAAACGCGGCATCCAAGGCATTCAAAAACAGGTTTGCCTCGGGTTGTTCCAATACAAGCGGCGGGCGGATGTTGAGGGTATTCGCGCCGGGGCCAGTGGCGCTGATAAGCACGCCATTCTGGCGCCGATGGTTAACAATGAAACCTGCCCGCGCGGCGTTCGGGCCATTCTCATCGCGGTCGATCACACATTCTACTGCAAGGAAAAGCCCCAAGCCCCGCACGTCACCGAGTCCGTAGTGGCGCGAAGCGATGACCATTAGACCCTTTCTGATGAGCCCGCCAATATGCGAAGCGTTGGCCAATAGTGCCTCATCTTTGATCACATCAAGAACGGCCCTTCCTGCGGCGGCGGCAACGGGGTTGGCCCCGAATGTGTTGAAATAGCGCGCCCGCTCACCAAACTCTCTCACGATTTCGGGGCGCGGGGCAACACCTGAAACCGGAAACCCGATGCCCGTCGGTTTGCCCATCGTGATCATGTCTGGCACCAACCCTCGACGCTCGAAACCCCGAAACTATCACCGGTGCGGGCAAACCCCGGCTGCACCTCGTCGGCGATAAAGACGCCACCCTCAGCCCGTATCAGATCGACGGCGGGTTTGAGGAAACCAGCGGGATCGGGGTATAACCCGTCGCTGGAAAACACCGTGTCGACGATGAAGGCCGCAGGCTCGATCCCGTCCCGACGCAGGGCGGCTATGGCTGCCGCGAGATCGGCCGCGAGGCGCTGGCCCTGTTCCTCGGGCGGGACGGTGAGTGCGTTGGGAGCCGGGATCAGGCGCACACGCGCGCTGCGCCCGACAAAATCGCCGAGTGATGGCGACAGTTCGACCACGGCTTCGGTCAGTCTGTGATATACAAGGCTGGTAACAATGACACCCTGACGCCGGGTGTAGGATCGTGCGATGCGCAATGCCAGATCATTGGCCTCTGACCCGGTGCAGGTGAACATGACATGCCCAAGCGCATCCGGCATCGTCGCCAAAAGCTATTCTGCATAGCTGACCACGCAATCATGCGGATAGCAGGTATGGGTGTTCAGAACACTGAATTGGCCGCTGATCGCTTCAACAACCTTGGGGTGGCAATGCCCGACAGAGGCGACATTATCGTAGCAATCGAGATAACGCTTGCCGTCTTTATCCCAAAGCCAGACACCTTTGCTGCGGACCGGATGCAGGGGCGTATGATAAAAAAGGCGATAAGCCGGGGCCAAGCACTCGGTCGCGCCGGGCGATCAGCGCCGCATCCTCTGCATCAATTTGTGCGTTCTGGCTGCTGTCATAGGCGTTGACCATCGTCATGGGGATTACTCCCTGGAAGGGTGCGCCGCACTGCGCAGTGCTGTGATGGCCAGCAGCGGTGCCGAGATTATCGAGCGCATTCAGCCCGCGCAAGGATGCGTCGGCGTTGCGCCTTATATAGGCTGCATTCTCAGGATAACGCTGTGCCCGCCAAGCGCTTATGGTTAGGGTCGTGGCATGGCGCAGGCGCATCAGATCGGGCAGCAATTCAAGCTCGGCCTTTTCGAGTGGGAGGATTGAAGTATATCCTGCGATCATCTTGGCAATGTCGCCCATGGGCTGCGGCTGACCGGTAATCTGGTAGGAGCAGGCAACAGCCAGATCACAGACAATTGGTGTGTGAACCATATCACCAAAATCTATCACTCCTGTAAGGCGGGTAGCCTGCGGGGCGTCGACCAGCAGATTGTGCGGGTTGAAATCATTGTGAACGATCTGCGCACGCAGGCTTGCCAGACGGGGGGCTATCTCTGCTTCGAACCGGTCCAGCAAATCTGTCATCCGGCGGTGAAGGTTCGCATCCTCAACGGCATCCAGCATCGGGCGCAGTCGATGCGCCTGTTTGATATCCCATTGAAGCACATGTCCGGCTGCCGGGTGGAAAAAACCACGCAAGGCATGTGTCAGCCGCGCCAGCAGCGCGCCGATGTCATGGTGTAGGTCCACGCCTTCGACGGCGGTGCCCAAGACTGTCCCATCCAGAAACGTCAACAGGCGCACGACATGATTCTGGCCCGCCGCCCCCGCAATCATCTGCATGGCCTGCCCGGAAAGGGTTTGGCAGACGCGCGGAACCGGCAGTGATGGATCGACTGCCATCAGGTGCATCAAAACGGCGGTTTGCATGTTGGTCACGGAACGATCTTCAGCGGCATTGGTGATCTTGAGGACAGCAGCCCGGTCGACAGTGAACGCAGGGGCGTCGTGATCTAAAAGATCGGGTTTTTCATCTCACAAACCAGTATCCATGCGGGCAATGGGCGGGGGCAACCCGCTGGTGTGCAAAGTGTGAGAATTGCGCATCAATCCTTCACCGCTTCAACGCCGCACCATTCTGCGATGAAAAGCGCCATAGCCTGCGTGATCCGCTTCACCGAAGCCAGACTGACACATTCATCTATGCCATGGATATTGCGCGAAATTGGCCCGTAACACAGCGCAGGTATGTTATTGTAAAGCGCATAGACCCGCGTGTCGAGATAGCCGGCGGTCATGAAGGATTTAAGTGGTGCCCCGATTGCCATTTCATGCGCGCGGCCAAGCACCGCTTCGGCATCCGATCCCGGCTCCAGCACATAGCCTTCGGCGTAGAAGCCGTTGAAGACGATGCGCGGCGGGTTGTTGGACAAAAAGCCGTCCTGCTGTGAAAAACGCGCAATCCGATCGGTAACCTCGCGCGCGGCGTCTTCTGCGGTTTGGCCGGGATAAAGCGAAAGTCGGCAGTCGATATTGCACCAACTGGGGACAGACGAAGCCCAGTCGCCGCCTTCTATTTTGCCGATGTTGAGGTTGATTGGGTGGTCCTCCGCCTCGAAATGAGGATGCGCGCCCTTGGCGGCGTTCCAGTCTGCCTCAATCTCGCGCAGAGCGCTGATTGCGCGGTAAGCCGCATCAATCGCGTTGGCCCCTTTTCCCATTTCACGCACATGAACAGGCACGCCGCGCATTTGCACCTGAAACCACAACACCCCGGTGTTGGCGCGCACCAGCATCTCCTCTTCCGGTTCTGGGATCAGCACCGCGTCGGCGGTGTAGCCTTGCAAGAAAGTCTGCAATGCGCCGTTGCCGGTCGACTCCTCTTCGACGACGGATTGCACATAAACGGTGGCCGCCGGTTGCAGACCAATACGGCGCAGCGCATCAAGGGCAAAGAGATTGGCCGCAGCCCCTGCTTTCATGTCACCCGCCCCGCGCCCATACATCCAGTCACCCTCAATTTTGCCTGAGAAGGGGACATCGCGCCACATATCGTGCAGCCCCTCCGGCACCACATCGAGATGCGATTGCAGGATCAGCGAGCGACCGGTTTCGTCGCGCGGGCGGTGTATGCCAACAACGATGGGCGCGTCAGAATGCTGGTCGGAGAATTTTGAGCCACCGGGATGCGCCTCAATCGCGGCGCGGTCCATAGCGAAGCGGTCCATAGCGTAGCCGCGCGCCCGGAGTTCGCGGAACAGCAAATCCTGAATAGGGTGTTCACGCCCCCGCAGTGATGGCATTTGCACCAGTTTCTGGGTAAACGCGATCTGATCCTCGAACCCGTCGGCAACGGAGTTGAGAATGCGGCTGCGCAAGTCAGAGGTGAGCGTCATTGTATGGCCCTTCGTATTACAGCTGCCAAATCAGATCATGGCTTCGATCAGGAACGGTCCGGGCTCCGCCGCGGCATCTTCGATGGCATGCATGAGTTCCTTCACATCCTCGACCCGGCGCCCGGGCACCCCCATGCCGCGTGCCAAAGCAACAAAATCCAGTTCGGGCCGGTCGAGGTTCAGCATGTTCAGCGCGTCTTCACCCGGCTGCGCGCCAACATTGTGCAACTCACCTTTCAGGATTTCATAGGCGCGGTTGGCAAGGATGATTGTCGTCACGTTCGACCCTTCGCGGGCCTGGGTCCAAAGGCCTTGGATTGTATACATTGCCGAACCGTCGGCCTGTAACGTGATCACCGGTCGGTCTGGCCGGGCGATGGCGGCCCCTGCCGACAGGGGGATGCCAATGCCAATGGACCCACCGGTCAGCGCCAGCCAAGAGTTTGGCTTGGCCGCATCCCCCGCCGGAAAGAGGGCACCGCCTGCAGTGACTGCCTCGTCGATGACAATGGCATCATCGGGCAGGGCATTTGCAAGTGCTGCGGCCAAGCTGCCCAAGGTGATTGCGCCGGCGCTGGGTCTGGCAGGCATGGCGGTTGTGCGCGCCTTTGCCGGCTTTGCTCCGATACGGTCCGCAAGGGTTGCCAGCGCCATCGGACCATCGCCATCAACCCCGGCGAGAGTCACGATCTGACAGGCCTCCGGCAGCAAAAGACTGGGCTTGCCGGGATAGGCGAAAAAGCCAACGGGCGGCACGGATTCAACCAAAATTGCATGGCGGTAAGCCGCAAGGCGGGCCAGCGCGTCATTGATCGCGTAAGGGATTTTTGAAACTGGCACACGCCCCTGACCGCGCTCCATCCGCCGGTTTGAAGTTGGTGCAACGAACTGCGCGCCGGTTTTATCCGCAATGCCCTGCAAGAGCGCCAGCGCC
The DNA here is from genome assembly GCF_030452865.1 of Pseudorhodobacter sp. Lineage (GTDB taxonomy): Bacteria > Pseudomonadota > Alphaproteobacteria > Rhodobacterales > Rhodobacteraceae > Pseudorhodobacter. Next base: position 26,910 of record NZ_JAKDLJ010000003.1, on the reverse strand, counting down.
GCGACATCCTCCAGCACCGAGTTTCCGACGATGATGACGGTTTTTTCGCCACTTTCCAAAGCGCGCACTGCGGCGTTCAGGGCGGTTCCGTCCAGCGGGACGGGGCCGTCTGGCGCAATCTCGGCAGCCATCTTGCCGCCCTCATCCCAGCCGATATCGGCGGGTGCGATCAGCGTGGCCACGCGACCGGGGGCACCTTTTGCGATGCGCAGCGCCTCCATCGCGTCGGACGCAAAGCTGCCCGCGTCACGGCCCGAGCGAACCCAATCGGAGAAGGGCGCACAGGCCCCTTTGATATCCGCCGAAAGGGGCGCGTCATATTTCTGGTGGCGCAACGCATGATCGCCCACCAGGTTGACCATTGGCACCCGTGCCTTGCGCGCGTTGTGCAGGTTTGCCGCCGCATTGGCAAATCCGGGCGCAAGATGCAGCAATGTCACCGCAGGCTTGCCGCTCATGCGCGCATAGCCATCGGCGGCCCCGGTGACAACGCCTTCGAAAAGGCCAAGGACACAATGCATCAACTTGGTGCGGTCAAGCGCATCGACGAACTGCATCTCTGAGGTGCCCGGATTGGCAAAGCACACGTCAACACCAGCGGCATGCAGGCTGCGCACGACGCTTTCGGCACCGTTCATTTCTTTGGGATGGGTGGTCATTGGGTTGCCTCGCGAAACGTCGTCAGAAAGGAGCGCGCATTGTCAGCCAGTGACGGGCCGAGGTAGCCACCTTCCTGCACCAGTACGGTGGGAAGGGTCAGTGCGGCAAGGCGGCGCGCCATTTCGGCGAAACCGTCCGGATAGACCGCGACGGCGGCCAGGGGATCGTCCGCCGCCATATCAAAGCCCAGTGAAACCACCAACGCCTCGGCACCGAAATCCCGGATCGCTGCGATGCCTTTGTCGAGGGCGGACAACACGGCATCCTGGCTTGCGCCTTGCTCAAGCAAGATATTGAGCGATTTGCCTGCACCTTCGCCGCTGCCCGTTTCATCCGCATGACCAAGGTAAAAGGTCGGGTAGGTCGCCGGATCAGGGTGGAGCGAGCAGAAAAAGATGTCGCCCCGCTCATAAAGAATATCAAGCGATCCGTTGCCCGTATGAACGTCGATATCAATCAGTGCGACCTTTTTGAATGTCGATGTCATATGGTGCGCGGCAATGCAGGCGTTGTTGAAAAAGCAAAACCCGTTGGCGCAGTCACGCATCGCATGATGCCCCGGTGGACGGCACAGCGCATAGGCTGCGCGCGCACCGGACATCACGCCCTCGGCGGCCTCAACGGCAGTCTGCGCTGACCAATAGGCCGCATCCCAACTGCCTGGTGTCAACGGTGTCGAAGTGTCCGTCATCCACCAGCCAAGCTGGCCATGAATGTCGCGCGGTTCCTTGCCGCGGCGGACACCGGGGTGCATGGTGGGGATAGCCAGCGCCTCGGAGCCTGCGCTTTTGACGAAACGGGCATGGGCGTCGGGCAGGAAGTCGACATATGCGGAATTATGCACGGCCTTGATCGGTGCCAACCCGTGATCACGCGGCGGCCTGATCTCGAACCCTTCGCTTTTGAGCATATCACGCAAGATCACCGCGCGTTGCGGTTGCTCTTGATGCGGCATCGCCGCCCCTCGGCGGAAATAGACCGCGGGCGCGTGCCCCAATTGACGCGCATCAAAAAAGACTTTCATGCCAGGCCTTTCTAAAGTGCATGTTGATCGCATCGGGTTGCGGTGCATGATGCGTCTGTCGTCACTATTGCAGTTTCCGTTTGTCAGTTCAATATTATGATGCATGATGCATCATCATATGTATGGTGGACGTGACCTGACTGTGGGGGGGCGGTGATGGAAGAAATCAGCAAAGACCCGCTTGGCCACATAATTTATGGCCGGGTCTGCGATGATCTGGTGTCCGGCAGATTGCGCCCAAATCAAAAGATCACGATTCGGGGTTTGGCAAATGTGCTTGGGACCAGTTCTACCCCCGTGCGGGATGCGGTGCAGCGCCTGCTGCAAGACAATGCCCTTGAGCAGCGTTCGGTGCGCGATGTCCGTGTGCCCGTGCTGACCAAGCAGCAGTATCTGGAGATCGCAAGCGTCCGTGTTGAGCTTGAAGGTCTTGCGGCGGCAACGGCGGCCGGGTCTGCGCAGGGCAAGGATGTGACGCGGCTTAAGCGCATTATTGCCCGCAACGAAGAGGCGATTGCCACTGAACGCTGGCCACTCGCGGCCGAGATGAACCAGAAATTCCACTTTGCGCTTGCCGAGATCGCAAACATGCCAATCCTCCGGGACGTTCTGAGCCGCCTTTGGCTCCGGATGGGACCATTGATCGCGGGATATTACGGGACCGCACAAGAAGATATGGTGCAGCACCATCATGCCATCGTGACGGCCTGCCGGAGCCGGGATCCAGAGGCTGCCCGCGCAGCAATGCAAGCAGATATTGAAGGGGCAAGGGAGGGAATAACCGACTATCTCAAGGCGCTTGCAAAGATCTGACGACGCTCGGGCGCACCAATTCTTTTAATAAATAGGGTGACTCCTGATGGTCGATCAGTCATTGTTCAACTCAAACAATCAGTCTGAATAGACGCAACAACGGGGAATGCAAAATGATGAAACCATTTAGAATTGCGGTTGCTGTCATGGCAATCGCACTGGCGGGGCCGCTCGCGGCGCAAGACGGTGAGCCGCAGGCGGGTGGCACGCTCAACGTCGTTATCCAGCCGGAACCACCGGGGTTGATGATTGGCCTGATCCAGAACGGGCCGACCCAGATGGTCGCTGGCGAAATTTATGAAAGTTTGCTGCGTTACGATTTTGATCTTACGCCCCACCCGCAATTAGCGGAATCGTGGGAAATCTCTGAAGACGGCAAAACCTACACATTCAAACTGCGGGACGGTGTCACATTTCATGATGGCAAGCCGTTCACCTCTGACGATGTGAAGTTCTCGATGGACGTATTTCTGCGTGAGTCCCATTCACGCACGCGCACCTATATGGAACATGTCGAAAGCATCGACACTCCGGATCCGCTTACTGTGGTGTTCCACCTGAAGCAGCCATTCGGCCCATTCATTGGTATTTTTGAGCCGGGTACGGCGCCAATGGTTCCCAAGCACATCTACGAAGGGACTGATTTCGCCACCAACCCGGCGAACAATACGCCGATCGGCACTGGCCCGTTCAAGTTCGATGAATGGGTGAAGGGAAGCTACATTCATCTGGTCAAGAACGAAAACTATTACATTGAAGGCAAGCCCTATGTCGACGATGTTTATTACCATGTCATTCCCGACGCCGCCTCGCGCGCGGTTGCGTATGAGACGGGCAAGGTTGACGTGTTGCCGGGTGGCGCGGTCGAGAATTTCGACGTGCCGCGCATCCGTGACATGGAAAACACCTGTATCACCGACAAGGGCTGGGAATTCTTTGGGCCATTGTCCTGGATCTGGATCAACATGAACAACAAGCCGTTGGATGATCTGAAAGTGCGTCAGGCAATGATGCACGCGCTGGACCGCGAATTCGCCAAAGATGCGCTGTGGAACGGTTTGGGCAAGGTTGCGACCGGGCCACTGTCATCATCGACCCGCTTCTATGCCGGCGACACACCGGACATTTCTTACGATCCTGTAAAGGCCAAAGCACTGCTGGCGGACTCAAGCTATAACGGCGAGACGATCCGTCTTCTTGGCTTGCCATATGGTGAGACCTGGCAACGCTGGGCCGAAGCAGTCAAGCAAAACCTGACCGAGATTGGCATGAAGGTTGAGATTGTGCCGTCTGATGTTGCTGGCTGGAACCAGAAGGTAAGTGACCGTGATTTCGACCTCGCGTTCACTTATCTCTACCAATACGGCGATCCAGCTTTGGGTGTATCGCGGACATATATGGGCAACAACGCTGCGCCGGGTTCGCCTTGGAACAACGTCTCCAACTACCAAAACCCCGAGACGGACAAGATGTTCAACGAAGCGGCGGAAATGGCGAAACCAGAAGATCGGAGAGCTGCCTACAAGACAATTCAAGATCAGATTGTCGCTGACGTGCCCAATCTGTGGCTGCTGGAACTGGGCCTCCCAACGATCTATCGCTGCAACATCAAGAACCCGGTCAATACCGCCCTTGGCGTCAATGACGGCTTCCGCGATGTGTGGATCGACAAAAAGTAAACACCACATACGGATGATCCGGGCTGCCACGGTGGCCCGGATTAAACCCACAGCAAAGACGGGGCAGACCGCGTGATACCTTTCATTCTGGGCAGGCTTGTTAAGGCTGGTTTTATCCTGCTGGCCATCCTCGTCTTCAATTTCCTTCTGATCCACGCAGCTCCCGGCGATCCCGCCGCCGTCATGGCGGGGGAGGCCGGCGCGGCAGATGCGAAGTTTCTCGCCGATCTGAGGGAGCGATTTGGCCTCGATCAGCCATTATACATCCAGCTCTGGACTTACCTCAAAGGCGCCGTTCAACTGGATCTGGGTTTTTCCTATCGCCAGCAGATGCCGGTGTCTGAACTGATCGCCAGCCGCCTGCCAGCAACCTTGCTGCTGACAGGGGTGGCCTTTGTGTTGTCACTGGTGTTGGGTGTCACTGCGGGCGTTGCCGCCTCGGCGCGGCAGGGATCATGGGGCGACACCATCATTTCCATGCTGGCACTGCTGTTTTATGCGACTCCACTGTTCTGGGTGGCGTTGATGGCATCGCTTGTGTTCTCGGTCTGGCTGGGGTGGCTGCCCGGCTTTGGCTATGAGACGATTGGTGCAGGCTATACCGGCATTGAGCATGTTTTGGATGTGGCAAAGCATCTGGTGCTGCCTGCCACGACTTTGGGCCTCTTTTTCATGGCAATATACATGCGCATGACACGCGCCTCCATGCTGGAAGTTAGCCGTCTTGATTTTGTCAAAACCGCTCGTGCCAAGGGGCTCAAACGCAGTGTGATCCAGCGCAGGCATATTTTGCGCAATGCGCTATTGCCCGTCATCACGCTGGCGGGCCTTCAGGCCGGCCAAATATTCGGCGGGGCGATCCTGACGGAGACGGTCTTTGCCTGGCCCGGTATCGGACGCCTGATGTTTGAGGCGATCAACCAGCGTGATTACGCGGTGATCCTCGGTGTTTTCTATATTTCCGGCGCGATGGTGCTGCTCTTCAATCTTATTACCGATGTCATTTATGTCATCGTTGACCCGCGCATAAGGCTGACAGCATGAAGGATTTCTGGAAAAGATTCCGCTATAACCGTGGTGCCGTGATCGGGTTGGTCATTCTGGCGATCGTGATTGCCACTGCAATTGCCGCGCCGTTCATTTTTCCGCAAAGCCCCTGGAAAATGGTGCAGCGCCCCTTTCTGCCGCCGTTTACACAAGGCGGGCTGCCTTTGGGCACCGATGCTCTGGGGCGCGACGTGCTGTCGGGGTTGGCACATGGCGCCTATGTCAGTCTGCTGGTCGGGCTTGTGTCAACCATCGTTGCGCTGGCGATTGGCGTGCCGGTCGGCGCCTTTGCCGGCTATTTCGTTGGACGCACGGATGATGCGTTGATGCGCTTTACCGAATTCTTTCAGACAATCCCCAGTTTCGCGCTGGCCATTGTTTTGCTGGCGATCTTTCAGCCCAGCCTCACCTATGTCATCATTGCTATTGCAGTTGTGTCATGGCCGCCCGTGGCCCGATTGGTGCGGGGCGAGGTGCTGAGTTTGCGCACGCGCGAATTTGTCGAGGCGGCAACGTTGTCAGGTTTGGGAAACGTGCAGATCATTCTGCGGCATATTCTGCCTAATGCACTGCCATCGATCATCGTCCTTGCTTCGCTAATGGTCGCGCAGGCGATCCTGCTGGAAAGCTCGCTGTCGTTCCTTGGTTTGGGTGATCCGAACATCATGTCCTGGGGCTATATGATCGGCGCGGCACGCACAGTGATCCGAACGGCATGGTGGCTGTCGTTCCTGCCGGGGATGGCAATCCTTCTGACGGTGCTTGCGCTGAACCTGATTGGTGAGGGCCTGAACGACGCCCTGAACCCGCGTCTGACGAGGAAATCCGAATGAGCTTGCTGAGCATCCGTGATCTTGCCATTGCCCTGCCGGGGGGCGCTGATCGACGATATGCCGCCAAGGATATCAATTTTGATCTCGCCGCAGGTGAAATCCTTTGCATCGTCGGGGAAAGCGGCTCGGGAAAATCCATGTCGGCCAATGCCGTGATGGGGCTGCTGCCGGAAGGCGTCAATGCAGTTGGCGGCACCATCACCTTTGACGGGCAGGACATACTGGGCCTGTCGGAACAGCAGATGATGGCGCTGCGTGGCCGCAGGATTTCAATGATTTTCCAGGAACCGCTGAGCGCGCTTAACCCACTGATGCGGGTCGGGGCCCAAATTGCGGAAGTCTTTGAGGCCCATGGCGAACTGGTCGGCTCTGAGCGCCGCGCCCGAGCCCTGACACTGCTGAAGGAGGTTGGCATCCCCGACCCGGAGTCTGCAATCCGCGCCTATCCGTTCCAGTTGTCGGGCGGCCAGCGCCAGCGCGTGATGATCGCGATGGCACTGGCGCTGGAACCCGAAATCTTGATCGCGGATGAACCGACAACGGCGCTTGATGTGACCACACAGGCCCAAATCCTTGAGCTGATTGAGGATTTGCGCCGTTCGCGTGGCATGGCCGTCATCTTTATCACGCATGATTTTGGCGTCGTGGCCGATATTGCGGATAGGGTGATAGTCATGCAGACCGGAACAATTGTGGAGACCGGCACGGCGGACGAGGTTTTGCTGAAGCCGCAGCACCCCTATACCCGAGCGTTGATTGACGCCATTCCTCGCCTCACCCGCCATGATGAGGTCGCACCGATCGACCGCAAAACTGTTCTGACGGTCGAGGGGCTGAACAAGACCTTTTCGACCAGTTCCGGCACCTTTTTCGGCAAGCGCCGTGTGGTCAAGGCCGTGCAGGATGTCAGCTTTGAACTCTACTCGGGTGAGACGATCGGTATTGTCGGCGAAAGTGGGTCGGGCAAATCCACGGTTGGGCGCTGCCTTGTCCGGCTTATCAATCCGGACACCGGACGCGTGATGGTTGATGGCGCCGACATCGCGCATATGTCAGGGGCCGATTTGCGCGACCAGAGGCGCAAAATGCAGATGATCTTTCAAGACCCGTTCTCGTCGCTGAACCCGCGGGCGCGTGTGTCACGGATCTTGACCGAAGGCTTGATTGCGCACAACGTTCCAATAGCGGATGCAATGGTGAAGGCGCGCGCGCTACTGGAAATGGTCGGTCTTGATCCGTCAGCGATGGGTCGGTTCCCGCATGAATTTTCCGGCGGGCAGCGGCAGCGTATCGGCATCGCGCGGGCCCTGGCGTTGGATCCTTCGATTATCATTGCAGATGAGGCTGTGTCCGCCCTCGATGTGTCGATTCAGGCTCAGGTGCTGGACCTGTTGGCGGATCTCAAAACACGGCTGAATTTGTCGATGTTGTTTATTACCCATGATCTAAGGGTCGCGGCGCGTATCTGTGACAGGATTATCGTGATGCAGAAGGGGAGGATCGTTGAGGTGGGGCCAACAGGGAAAGTCTTGCACGACCCTGACACGGCTTATACCCGGAGCCTGCTGGATGCGATCCCCGGACAGGACTATGAACGCGCTCTTGCCAAGGCTGAATAACGGTTTGGTCCCGACATCTGATGCAGTGCGTCCAGGGTGAGCCTTTCCGGCTCGTATGGCCATTGTTTGCAGATGAACTCATAGGGCGTGTTGCGTTTGAGGGTGTCGAGGCTGCGTCCGAAACTGTGTGCGTTGAGGAAGTCGGTCAGATGGCTGCGAAGCTGCTGATGGTCGTCATCGCGGATGCGTTGGACGTGCAGCCGTCGCCGTTCCCTCGGGTCGACTTTGGACCTCAGCCTCCTTGATCGTGCGGTTGCGTTGGCTGGCAGGCGGTTTCCTAGAAACGCCAAGAAGCCGCCCCCGCTCCGATAGTCAGACCCGTTCACCTGAAACCGCTCAAAACCGGATAAGCCCTGAAAACATAGGTTATTCCTTGTCCGTATCAGCGATGCGCCAAACTCAATTGAGTCTCAGCAAGCCCCGCTCGCCATTTCCGAACCGCCGCAGCACGGCGGGATAAAGCCGATGCTCCTGCGCAAGCACCCGCGACGCCAGATCCTCTGGCGTATCACCGACCAAAACCGGCACCACGGCGCGGCCCAAGAGCGGGCCGCTGTCCAGAACCGCCGTGACCTCATGCACCGAACATCCGGCCTCCAAGTCTCCTGCCGCAAGCGCGCGGGCATGGGTGCGCAGACCCGGATACTTCGGCAAGAGGCTGGGATGGATGTTCAGCATCCGCCCTTCGAACCGTGCGACAAACGCCGGCGTCAACACCCGCATGAACCCCGCAAGGCACAGAATATCCGGGGCTGCCGCAAGAATCGGTTCCAACAGCGCCGACTCAAACGCCGCGCGATCGGCACCGTAGGGGCGATGGTCCACCGCCGTCGTGGCAATCCCCAACTCCGCAGCGCGGCGCAATCCTGCCGCATCCGGATCATTGGAGGCGACAAGCACTGGCCGACAAGGGTGATCCCCGACCATATCGCGGCACAGCGCCATCATATTCGAACCACTCCCGGAAATCAGGATGGCAACACGCTTCAAAGCAATTTCCCGTTGTAGATCACACCCGCGCCCGGCACCACACGCCCCATGGTGACAACAATTTCACCCGCGTCGCGCAACATCGCGGAAAGTGCATCCGCACGATCAGCCTTCACCACCAGCATCATGCCGATACCGCAGTTGAAGGTTTTCAGCAGTTCGACCTCCACCATCCCCGCCGTTTCCGCCAGCCAGCGAAAAACCGGCGGCAACGCCCAAGCTGACAGATCAATTTCACAAGCCAGACCTTCCGGGATTACCCGCGGCGGGTTTTCGGTGAGCCCACCACCGGTGATATGGGCCAGCGCATGAACGCCCCCGTCCCGCATAGCCGCCAGCGCCGGTTTCACATAAAGCCGTGTCGGCACCAGCAATGCCTCCCCCAGCGTTCCAGTGCCGAAGGGGCAATCCGCCGCCCAATCCAGTCCCGACAACTCCACCACCTTGCGCACGAAGGAATAGCCGTTGGAATGCACCCCGTCGGAGGCCAGCCCCAACAGCACATCGCCTTCGCCCACGCCCGCCGGCAACGCCGTCCCCCGCTCCATCGCACCGACCGCAAATCCGGCCAGATCGAAATCGCCCTTGTGATACATTCCCGGCATTTCAGCGGTTTCGCCGCCGATCAAGGCACAACCCGAGGCTTCGCACCCGGCCGCAATGCCGTTGATGATCTTCGTCGCCTGATCCAGTTCCAGCTTGCCGGTTGCGAAATAATCCAGAAAGAACAAAGGCTCCGCGCCCTGACATACCAGATCGTTGACGCACATCGCAACCAGATCCACGCCGATTGTATCGACATGGCCGGTATCAATCGCAATCCGCAGCTTGGTGCCCACACCGTCGGTCGCTGCAACCAGAACCGGGTCCGCAAAGCCCGCCGCTTTCAGATCAAAGAGCGCGCCGAAACCTCCCAATCCAGACATGGTGCCGGGCCGGTCGGTGCGCTTGGCCGCAGGTTTGATCCGCTCCACCAAAGCATTGCCCGCGTCGATATCTACCCCTGCATCGGCATAGGTCAGCCCGTTCTTGCCCGTCATATCCGCCCCCGGCTTGTCAGGGCCGCAGCGGCCCAAAGATTTCCGCCTCCCTTAGTCGATCCTGTCGACCGGCACAACAAATCCCGCATCGAACCGGCGATTGCAATGTTCGGGGAAGTGGTGGGTGATAAGGGATTTGAACCCCTGACATCTTCGATGTGAACGAAGCGCTCTACCACTGAGCTAATCACCCGATTACGCGGGGTCTAATCATCTTCACCATCCTCTGCAAGACCCTGTTTCACGTCGTCGTTACCGCCCCCAGCATTGCCGGTTCCGCGCCGTAATTTCAGGATCAGCACTTCTGCATTTCCTTCGATTTTCTGTCGGTTCACCTTGGTCTTACCCAACGGCGGCAGGTTCAACTCCTCCCCCGCCGAAAGTGCATCGCCGAGCACGCCAAGCGCCGCCTCAAGAATAAGTTTCACGTCCTTTTTCTTCGCCCCGGTGGCTTTGACCACGCGCTCAACAAATTCCTGTTTCTTCATCATCCGGTTTTCGTCGCCGTCGGCTTTTGCCGCCTCGGCGGCCAGCGGAGTGGGCGCATTGCCGACGACCGAGAGTTTCGGAACCACCACTTCCGCCGGTTGGATCTTCGTCACTTGTGGGGCCTGCAACTTGACGACAGGTTTCATGGCAGGCTTTGCGCTGGTCTTGGCTGCGGGTTTCGCCACCGCCGGCGTTTTGGCCGCATCCTTCTTGCCCTGATCCGTTTTGTCAGTGGTGGTCTTCCGAGTGGTCATGTCGGCTCCTGCTGATGATTGTTCCTCGATTGGCAACAATTTAGCTACGTTTTTGGCGCAAGGGAACAGCGGAAATACGCAACGCGGCGCGTTCCGGCAGCGTGCAGAAGAAAAGATGGAAACGATTCAATCAACTTCATATCAGATCGCGGCACACGCCGTCGTCAAAAGCGCCGGATGTCTGAGGGTGAGCGCCCCGGCACATTGCGGCAGGTGTTTTGCACGCTCTTTTCGTGCTGATACGGCAATCCCGAGTGCCGGTTCTGAAATACAGAAAGGCGCGGCAAATCTGACGCGCCTTTCTGGAGTACTGGCGATTCAGCCTCGGTTCAATGTGCGGTTTGGCCCAATCCGGGGTCGGACTTCGCTTGCCGGGCTGCCGCCGCAGCTTCTTCGGCAGCCTCGTCCCATTCGACCGCTTCCGGCTGCCGAACCAGCGCCAGTTTCAGCACTTCGCGCGCATGGGTGACGGGAATGATGGTCAGCCCCGCCTTCACATTCGCCGGAATCTCCGCCAGATCCTTTTCGTTCTCTTTCGGGATCAGAACCGTGGTAATTCCACCGCGCAAAGCCGCCATCAGCTTTTCCTTGAGCCCGCCGATAGGCATCGCGTTGCCGCGCAGGGACACCTCCCCCGTCATTGCTATATCCTTGCGCACCGGAATTTGTGTCAGAACGGAAACAATAGAGGTGACCATCGCCAAACCAGCAGACGGACCATCCTTTGGCGTAGCCCCATCCGGAACGTGGACATGGATATCAATCGCCTCGAACTTCGGTGGTTTCACCCCAATTTCCGGACTGATCGAACGGACGTAGCTGGCCGCCGCATCAATCGACTCCTTCATCACATCGCCCAGTTTGCCGGTGGTCTTCATCCGGCCCTTGCCCGGCAGGCGCAGTGCCTCGATCGACAGCAACTCGCCACCAACCGAAGTCCAGGCCAAGCCTGTCACCACGCCAATCTGATCCTCGGACTCCGCCAAACCATAGCGGTGCCGTTTGACACCAAGGAAGCCTTCCAGCCCGTCAATCGTGACCTCAACCTTCTTGGTCTTGCCCTTGACGATTTCGGTCACCGCCTTGCGTGCCAGCTTTGCCAGTTCGCGTTCCAGGTTACGAACGCCAGCTTCGCGGGTATAGGTGCGGATCACTTCCAGCAGCGCATCATCGGCAACCGAAAACTCACCTTTCTTCAAAGCATGGTTCTTGATCTGCTTCGGGATCAAGTGTTGCTTGGCAATCTCTTGCTTTTCATCTTCGGTATAGCCCGAAAGCGGAATGATCTCCATCCGGTCCAGCAGCGGCGAGGGCATGTTGTAAGTGTTCGCCGTAGTCAGGAACATCACGTTCGAAAGGTCATATTCAACCTCAAGATAGTGATCGGTGAAGGTGGCGTTCTGTTCCGGATCCAGCACCTCCAGCATCGCGCTGGCAGGATCACCGCGAAAATCCTGCCCCATTTTGTCGATTTCATCGAGCAAAATCAGCGGATTGGTGGTTTTTGCCTTTTTCAGCGCCTGTATGATCTTTCCCGGCATGGAGCCGATATAGGTCCGCCGATGCCCGCGAATCTCAGACTCGTCGCGTACACCGCCAAGCGAAATGCGGATAAACTCCCGCCCCGTGGCCTTCGCCACCGATCGCCCCAATGAGGTCTTGCCAACACCCGGAGGCCCGACCAGACACAGGATCGGGCCTTTCAGCTTGGCAGACCGCGCCTGCACCGCCAGATATTCAACGATACGTTCCTTGACCTTTTCCAGCCCGTAATGATCGGCGTCCAGTACGGCTTGCGCCTTGGTCAGGTCTTTCTTGACGCGGGATTTGACACCCCACGGCACACCCAGCAGCCAATCGAGATAGTTGCGCACGACGGTCGCTTCCGCGCTCATCGGACTCATGCTTTTCAGCTTCTTGACTTCGGCTTCGGCCTTGTCGCGCGCCTCTTTCGACAGCGCGGTGTTGGCAATGCGGCTCTCCAACTCGGCGACCTCGTTCTGGCCGTCTTCACCGTCGCCGAGTTCCTTCTGGATCGCCTTCATCTGCTCATTCAGGTAATATTCGCGCTGCGTCCGTTCCATCTGGGATTTCACGCGGGTCTTGATCTTTTTCTCGACCTGCATGACGGACATTTCGCCCTGCATGTGGCCGTACACCTTTTCCAACCGCTGCCCAACGTCCAGCGTTTCCAGCAGCGCCTGCTTGTCGGACACCTCGATCCCCAGATGCCCGGCGGCCAAATCCGCCAGACGTGAGGGTTCGCGGGTTTCAGCAACAGCAGAAAGCGCCTCCTCAGGAATGTTCTTCTTGATCTTGGCGTAACGCTCAAACTCCTCCGCCACGGCCCGCACCAGCGCGCCAACCGTATCGGGATCGCCCGGGAGTTCGGTCAAAGGTGCGACTTCCGCCTCAAAAAACCGGTCATTCTCGACGAAATTCGTGATCCGCACCCGTGACTTGCCTTCGACCAGCACCTTTACGGTGCCATCGGGCAATTTCAACAGTTGCAGCACATTGGCCAAGACCCCGGCACGATAGATACCATCGGTTTGCGGGTCATCCACAGTCGGATCAATCTGGCTGGACAGCAGGATCTGGCGGTCTTCCGCCATAACCTCCTCCAGTGCGCGGACCGATTTTTCACGGCCCACGAACAGCGGTACAATCATATGCGGAAACACCACAATATCGCGCAGCGGCAATACCGGGTGACTTTGGGAGATGCGTTCGCTCATTTCTTGTCCTTACCTGGCAGGAAAGCCACGGTCCCGGCGTTTCGGCAACCTTTTACCTTCCCCTATTCAGTCACCATATCTGGTGGCGGTGGCGTGCGCTGTCAACCAGCCCAACCGCATTTGCACAACAATGCGCCACTGTCGTATGCGCTGCAAGCGACGAATAAGCCAAATTTGAATGGATCACAAATCCGTTTCTTCAACACACAGCTAGACAGGCAGCAGTGCCGCCGCGATCCGGCGCCCTTCGGACAATAGCACATTGTAAGTCCGCGCGGCAGCGGGGGAGTTCATCACTTCGACCCCGATGCCCTGCGACTCCAACGCGGCTCGGAAAACCAACGGAACCTGCGCAATCTCTGCCCCCGTGCCGACGAAAAGCACGTCGATCCTATCGATGAGCGCGAGCGGAGCGGCACTATCGTCTAACCCGCCCCACGGCCCCGCATCCCATGGCGTCACCAGAACCGGACCGTGCAGCACCTGCCCCGCGATCCGGAAGAAGCCTGGCCCATAACTGTCGATGGGCCGGGCGTCTTCATAGGTGATCTCGGTCAGGCGCATCGGATCAGGCGTCGATATTGGAAAACTGCGTACCGGGGGTTTCCGGCTTGGTCGTCCAGTCGCGCTTCACCCCGAGCCACAAAACGACGTTTTTCGCGACATAGACCGAAGAATACGTCCCGACCACGATGCCGAAAGTGATGGCAAAGGTGAAACCGCGGATCACGTCGCCGCCGAGGATCAACAAGGCGAGCAAAGCGATCAGAGTGGTGGTGGAGGTCATCAACGTCCGGCTGAGGGTTTCGTTGACCGCAAGGTTCATCACGTCGATCAGCGGCATGGTTTTGAACTTGATCAGGTTTTCCCGCAGCCGGTCGAAGACCACCACGGTATCGTTGATGGAATAGCCCAGAATCGTCAGCAGTGCCGCGATGACCGCCAGATCGAACTTGATCTGGAACAGCGCGAAAACCCCGACTGTAACCACAATGTCATGGACCAGCGCAACAACGGCGCCCACCGCAAACTGCCATTCAAACCGCAGCCAGATATAGGCAAGGATCGACCCGGTGGCCCCCAGTACCGCCAGAATCGCAGACCATATCAGCTCTCCCGACACTTTCGGCCCCACAGATTCCACGGAGGGGAAACTGATCGCAGGGTCGATGGTTTTCAACGCGGCCTCCGCGTCTTCAAGGACCGCTGGCGTCACAGCTTCATAGCCGTCCTGCGCCTGAATCCGGATCATCGCGACATTCTTTTCCGGCCCGAAACTCGGGTCGAAAACTTCGGTGATACTGACATCGCCAAGGTCAAGTGGCACCAGCGCGGCGCGATAAGCGCCAACATCGACCTTTTGCGTACTTTCGGTGCGGACCGTAGTGCCGCCGCGGAAGTCGATTCCGAAGTTCAACCCCATGACCAGGACCAGAATCACCGATGCGATAACGGCCATCACCGATGCACCGAATGTCAGATAGCGGTACTTGAAGAAATCCCAATGCGTTTCGGCGGGAACCAGTCTTAAACGGAATGCCATTTCCCTATACCTCTATCGTTTTCGGACGGGTGCGGCCAAACCAGACCACCACGATCGCGCGTGTCACATAAATCGCCGTAAAGACCGAGGTGATGATCCCGATCGCCAGCGTCACGGCAAATCCGCGCACCGGCCCAGCACCCACCATGAACAGGATCACTGCGACGATGAACGTGGTCACGTTGGCGTCGATGATCGCGGACAACGCTTTTTCATAACCCAACTCAATTGCCCGTGCAGGTCCGCGCGCTGTTTTCAGCTCCTCGCGGATCCGTTCGAACACCAATACGTTGGCATCCACTGCCATACCGATGGTCAACACGATCCCGGCGATCCCCGGCAGGGTAAGGGTTGCACCGATCACGCTGAGCGTGCCGAAGATCAGCGTCACGTTGAACATCAGCGCGACGGAGGCCATGGTCCCGAACCAGCCGTAAGACGCAATCATCAGCGCCACAACCAGGCCCATCGCGACAACGGAGGCAAGACGCCCGGCGTCGATACTGTCCTGTCCCAGTTCCGGGCCGATCGTGCGTTCCTCCAGAAAGGTCATCTGGGCGGGCAACGCCCCTGCCCGCAGCAAAACCGCAAGGTCGGTACTTTCCTCCACAGTGAAATTGCCGGTGATGATACCCGACCCACCCGGAATATGGCTTTGAATCACCGGTGCGGAAATCACCTCATTATCCAAGACGATGGCGAACGGGCTGCCGATATTGTTGGCAGTGTAGTCGCCGAATTTCCGCGCGCCTGACGGATCAAACCGGAAGCTGACCGCCGGGCGGTTGTTCTGGTCGAAGGACGGTTGCGCATCGGTCAGATCCTCACCGGTCACCACCGGCGTCTGCTCGATGATGTAATATTGTCCCGGCTCATTCGCCGAGGGCAAAATCGCGTTTCGCGGACCGGGGTTGGCTCCGGCGTCGGTTGTGCGGCTGACAACCGGGTTGAAGGTCAGCTTTGCGGTGGTGCCAATCAGCTTTTTCAGCTCCGACGCTGAACCAATTCCCGGCACCTGAATCAAAATCCGGTCTACGCCCTGTCTCTGGATCGTCGGTTCCCGCGTGCCTGCCGCATCGACACGGCGACGAATGATCTCCAGCGATTGCTGGATCGTGCGGCTGTCGGTTGCGGCGCGTTCGGCCGGCGAGAGTTGCAAAACGATATCGGATCCGTCGGAGGTTATCTCATAGTCTTTTTGCCCCGCCCCGGTGATCGACACCACCGGAGTCGCCAACGCCTGCACCGCCTTCAACGCGACCGCCATGCCTTCAGGCTTTGAAATGGCCACGCGCAGGATACTTGGCACCGAAGGTTGCCTGCGCACCGATCCGACCTGATCGCGCACATCGCGCAGCGCATCGCGGACATCGGGCCAGATCGAGTCGATCCGGGCGGCATAGACATCCTCCACCTGCACCTCTGCCAGCAGATGCGCCCCGCCCCGCAGATCAAGCCCCAGATTCACAAGGTTGGAAGGCAGCCAGGACGGCCATTGCGCAATCGCGGATTCCTGCTCCGGCGTTGCCACCCCGTTCGCCTTGGTGACCGCGGCCACCGCATCATTGTGCTGCTCAACCTTGGAATAGAACAGGTTGGGCACGGTGAAGATGACGCCGAACGCACAAAGCGCCCAGATCAACACGCGCTTCCAAAGCGGGATTTGCAACATGGGGTCAGGCTTTCCGTTATCAGGCCGAGGCCGGTTCGGTTTTCGACATCACCTGCGCGATTGTGTGGCGCAGAACCTTGACCTTGACGCCATCGGCGATTTCGACCTCGACAATGCCATCATCGGCAACCTTGATCACCTTGCCGACAATACCACCTTGCGTCAGCACCTGATCGCCTCGGCGCAGCGCCTCTACCATTGCCTTGTGCTCCTTCAGCTTCTTTTGCTGCGGACGGATCAGCAGGAAATACATGATCCCGAAAATCAGGATCAGCGGCATCAGGGAAGTAACGGCACCCAGGCCACCACCAGCGGCCTGCGCGAACGCGGGGGTTGCAAACATCAATATATCCTCTCGGTCGGTGGGGCAGTGCCCCGGATTTGTTGCGGCGCACCCTATATCCGGTGCGCCCTATTCGCAAGGCGGCCTGCACCACCCTTCACCGACCATTTAGTCACGCGGCATCGTCAGAACGAAACCACCGCATCAGATCACTTCGAATGCAGCGTTTCGCGGGGCAGCATGACCCCGGTTCGCTGCGCCCGCTTGAAATCCACGTGGTAAAAGCGTTGCGGTCCGACTGCACGCCACCAAGGTTTTCTGCCAGCGACGCTGCGGGATCTTGCGCGCGGGCACCGACAATGCCCCCCGTTGCGCCGCTTCCGGAAACAGGATTTCAATCTCCAACCGGGCATCATCGGGCAACAGGCGCAGCGCCTCCGGCCCCAGCAGCAGGCTTTCCGACGGGGCACCTTCTGCAAAGACAATCTGATGCCGGTCAAACAGCAAATGCACATATTCCACCGGCTGTGGCCGCGCGTCCAGCGTGATTCCGGGCAAGCCCACCAACCGGATCGCCGGCAACAGCACTTCGCGCGCGCCGCAAAGCTGTTTGGCGATATCAGATGAAACCATCATGCGGTGTTGGCGCGATACCCAAAGATCGCGCAGCGGCAACCCCGCCCCCAAAGCGCCCGACGCGATGCGGACCGGGCAGAGCCGCTCATCCAGAGCGAGTTCACCCCCTGCGACCAGTCGTCGCCCGATCCAGCGCAAGGGTTGCATCCCATGGTCGCGGGTCAAGACCTCATCGCCCGGTAACAAGGTTGCACAATCGCGCGGCCCCAGAGCCGTTGCGATCAGTGTTCCGGCGGTAAAACACGGAACGCCGGATATCGTGATCGTGATGATTTGCGTGTCGGTTCCGAGCGCATCCGTCACCCGGACCACGAATGTATCCGTCAGCGTATCGCCTGCACCCAGTGCATTGACCGTCGCGTTCGTGTCGTCGAGATCATAGCTCCACACCCCAGCCGCATTGATGCTGACCGCGCCAAAGCTGGCACCACTGTTGATGGCCCAGGTATTGGCCGCGCCATTGCCCGAATCCGTCAGCGCCCCCGTGATGACCGCGCCGCTGTCTTCCAGAACGGAGCCGGAAATCGTACCGGTGATGTTAGGTGCCGCCACCTGTGCGCCCCCCCTCCATCATCTTGCGAAACTGCCCGACGCCGTAGGATTTGACCTGTACCTCGGCCTCCGGCGTCGCACGCGACCATTCGACAATGCGGTAGCGGCTGCCATCCTTGTTGTGCCAAAGGGTGCGCACCCGGTTCAGGCCGGGGTTTTGCGTCAACAGCGGCACAATCTGGTCCACATGGCCAAAGGGGGCCAGAAAATCGACCAGCCAGACCGACGCGCCGCCGTTCCAATCCTGCGGCTCCAACGCCTGATGTTCGACGGCAAAGCGCCGCTCGGCCGCCTCCGACAGCCCTGCCCAGGTGATCCCGGCACGCGCAAAACCGTTGGAACGGAACAATTTGTACTGCCCAAGCCGCAACGGCGCTTCGAAACTGGCAAACAAATCCGCAAGTGTGCGTCGACGGTGGAACGTCGTCAGCGAGGCAAGATAGAACATCGCCCCGAAATCCGCGAGAAACGCCTCGGGCAGATCAAACCAATCCTGCGGGAATCTGGTCCCCTGCGCTGATGACGCAGGCGCTGAACCACGCATTTCAGCAAAATGCCGCATGGTTGCACGGAAAAACTGACTTGGTTCCTGCCCCAAGGTCATCTTGCACTTGGTCCTTGCTCATTGGCTGCCGCGCCATTGGCTGGCGAACAACCCCGAAATTCTCTGCCTCGATCACGCTCATTGCGGCGCTTATCTGGCGAAGATAGCCCGGTTTCGCACCAAATGGAATCCCCCCCGCAAAAACAGTTGTGGCGCTGTGGGCGATTTGTCGTTTCCAGCTGCTGCTGGATGCGCTTTTCCGCATTTGCCCTTCACCGCCAAATCGGGCATAGCTGCCGCGTTGAATGAAGCAAGACAAACCAAAAGGGCCACCCTATGCATGATATCCGCGCCATCCGCGAAAATCCGGCAGCCTTTGATGCAGAACTCGCGCGCCGAGGGCTGGCCCCCTGTTCTGTCGAAATCTTGAAGATCGACGAAAGCCGTCGCGCGAAAATCCTGGCGGCAGAAACCGCAACGGCGTCCCAGAACGCCGCGTCTAAACTGGTTGGCGCGGCGAAAGCCAAAGGCGATGAAGCAGAGTTTGAGCGGTTGCGCGCATTGGTCAGCAAGGCGAAAGCTGAAATCGCCCTTCTGAATGACGAAGCAAGCGTCGAGGATACGCGCTTGCGCGAACTGTTGATGACCATTCCCAACCTGCCTTTGGCTGAAGTTCCCGAAGGCCGCGACGAATCCGATAACGTTGAAATCCGCCGCTGGGGCACCCCCCGCGCAATAAATTTCAAACCACTGGAACATTATCAACTTCCCGCCGCCCTGCCGGGGATGGATTTTGCGACTGCTGCCAAACTCTCCGGTTCCCGCTTTGTCGTCCTGCGCGGTGCGATGATCCGACTGCACCGCGCGCTGGCGCAATTCATGCTGGATACGCATATTGAAGAACATGGGTTGAACGAGGTCTGGACTCCGGTTCTGGTCAAGGATGAGGCGATGTTCGGCACCGGAAACCTGCCGAAATTCGCCGAGGACAGTTATCAGACCACCAACGGCTGGTGGCTGATCCCGACTTCCGAAGTCACCCTGACCAACACGGTTGCGGGTGACACGCTGGAGGAATCCCAGCTTCCGATCCGCATGACCGCCCACACGCAATGTTTCCGCTCCGAAGCGGGGTCCGGAGGGCGCGATACCTCCGGCATGTTGCGCCAGCATCAGTTCGAGAAGGTGGAGATGGTCAGCATCACCACGCCCGAAACTTCACTGGCAGAACACGACCGCATGACCAGTTGCGCCGAGGCGATCCTGCGAAAGCTGGAATTGCCCTACCGTGTGATGGTGCTTTGCACCGGTGATATGGGGTTCGGCTCCACCAAAACGCATGATCTGGAGGTGTGGTTGCCGGGGCAGGATACTTACCGCGAGATTTCGTCAGTCTCTGTCTGCGGTGACTTTCAGGCGCGCCGGATGAATGCGCGCTACAAGCCTGCGGGCGGCGGCAAGCCGGAATTTGTCCATACCCTGAATGGCTCCGGCCTTGCGGTCGGGCGTTGCCTGATTGCGGTGTTGGAGAACGGGCAACAGGCCGATGGCTCCGTCGATCTGCCAGCGGCGCTGCACCCTTACATGCGCGGCGCGACCAGAATCACCGCATCGGGCGAATTGACCTGAGCCATGCGCCGTTTCAGCCGCCCAGAATAATCAGAACGTAGTTGCGGGTTTCGGCATAGGGCGGAATGCCTGCATGCTTTTGCACCGCCTGCGGCCCGGCATTATAGGCGGCCAGCGCCAGACGCCAGCTTCCGAATTGGTCATACATCATGCGCAAATACCGCGCGCCGCCTTCAAGATTCTGGTGCGGGTCCTGAATATCCACACCCAACAGCACCGCTGTACCCGGCATGAGTTGCGCAAGGCCCGTCGCCCCTGCCTGCGACCGCGCCGAAGGGTTCCAGCCCGATTCCTGCTGCACAAGCCGCAAGAACAGGTCTTCCGGCACCGAATGTTTGCGTGCGGCGGCTTTTGCGACCGTCAGATACTGGCCTCGATAACTGCCGCGAAATCGTGGAATCGCCGCGTCTTTGGCAATCGGCGTCGGGTTCGGTTGCAGGCGCACCGAGGCGGAATATTGCTTGGCCAAACGGGTATCGAGCAAGCGCGTCTGCGATTTGAACAAGGCGTTGCGTGATTTGGACTTACCGGAAAGGTTCAAGCCTTCGCCGTAACCTGCCCCGGCCGCACAAACGGCAGAGATGAAAACTGCTCCGAACAAACGCCGCATTGAGCCTACCCTGAATCACCCCAAGAACCGGTTGCATTATAGGCAAGCAGGCGGGATTGACTACCCCTTGCGGTGATGTCGCATGAAGGCCAGTTGAACGGCGCAAGGGCTGACCCGCGACAGGCAGATACTGACTGTGAGTTGCAGCGCGCCGCCGCCAAGGCTATAGGCTTTGTTAGCCAGTTCCGGCGAGGCTGCGGGAACCAGGAGAATCACGCGCCCGGCAAGGTCGCTGCAAAAATGGGGGGCCGCATGGCTGGATCGGTAAACAAGGTTATCATCGTCGGGAATCTGGGTCGTGACCCGGAAGTGCGCACCTTCGCCAATGGCGGCAAGGTTGTGAACCTGCGGATCGCCACGTCCGAGTCGTGGCGCGACAAAGCGTCGGGGGAAAAGCGTGAAAAAACCGAATGGCATTCCGTCGCGATTTTCTCTGAACCCGTCGGACGCATTGCGGAGCAATATCTGCGCAAGGGATCAACGGTTTACATCGAAGGCCAGTTGGAAACCCGCAAATGGCAGGACCAATCCGGCGCGGATCGCTATTCGACCGAAATCGTGATCCGCCCCTATCGCGGCGAATTGACCCTGCTCGGCGGTCGGGGTGACGGCGGCGCCGGCGGTGGCGGAGGCGACGAATACGAGGATCGCGGCGGTTACGAAGGCGGCGGATCATCCGGTGGTTCCGGTCGTAGCGGAGGCTCCTCATCGTCGGGCAGTGGCGGTGGTCGTCCGGACATGGACGACGAAATCCCGTTTTGAGCCGACGCAATTTTGTTTCGAAGAATCAGGTTGCACCATAGAGTTTCCTCTCTCACGGATCGTGGCAGTGCTTTTGCCTTCCGGTCGCCTCTGGACGCGGGAATGACAATTCCCTATATATTCAGTCGGAATAACCCGCGAGGCGACAATGAACCAGCCGCAAGACCGCATCGAAGGCGCACCTTTGATCAAGCAGTCAAGCACCGACCATCCGCTTTATGAGCAGGTGGTCGAGGCGTGTCGAACCGTGTTCGACCCCGAAATTCCCGTTAACATATATGATCTCGGTTTGATCTATACGATTGATATTTCATCCGAAAATGATATCGAAATCCTGATGACACTGACCGCACCCGGCTGCCCGGTGGCAGGCGAAATGCCCGGATGGGTCGCGGATGCGGTGGAGCCTCTGGCGGGGGTGAAGACCGTCAATGTCGGCATGACCTTCGATCCGCCCTGGGGGATGGAGATGATGTCGGACGAGGCGCGGCTGGAACTCGGCTTCATGTAAGCGATCTGCGCGGATCTTGAGAGATGTCGCCCAATGCCCTATATTGACGATTGAACGCTGGAGGACGCCAAATGTTCGGAATTCCCGGAAAAGCTGCTGTCACCCTGACCCCGGCCGCAACGCGCCAGATCGCGCGATTGATGGCAAAACGCGGCTCCTCTGGGTTGCGGATCGGTGTTAAAAAGGGCGGGTGCGCCGGGATGGAATACACGATGGATTATGTATCCGACGTGAATCCGATGGATGAAACCGTGGAACAGGATGGCGCACGGGTGATGATTGCACCAATGGCGCAGATGTTCCTGATCGGGACCGAGATTGATTATGAAACCTCGCTTTTGGAAGCCGGGTTCAAGTTCCGTAACCCGAACGTATCGGAAGCCTGCGGATGCGGCGAGTCGATCAAGTTCAAGGACGGTTGAAACTGCAGACGTCGCAAACGATTTTCGGGAAAAATCGTGCCTCCGGCGGAGGTATTTTTGCCAAGATGAAGGCTCATCGCGAAGAACGGCAGGCAGGATTTACAGATCCCGCCAAAATCCTTCGAAAGAATATTGCCTTTGAAGTGAAATCGGATTCGCTGCCTCTCCCGTTGATGAGATGCGAATTCCAATTTGTCTGTTTCAGATGAAATACAAAACGCTATAGCATTGCCCAGATGCAATGGAGGGACGGATATGCGCAAACTCGCCGCAGGAAACTGGAAGATGAACGGCACATCAGCGGAGTTGGGTGAGGCGCGCGCGCTGCTGACGGCGCATCCGACACCGGGATGTGACATGCTGCTTTGCCCCCCCGCAACCCTCATCGGCGGAATGGTGCAGATTGCGGAAAGATCAGCATTGATGATCGGCGGGCAGGATTGCCATGCCGCGCAGAACGGGGCCCATACCGGCGATATCTCCGCGCTGATGCTGAAAGATGCAGGCGCGAGCCATGTGATCGTGGGCCATTCCGAACGTCGCGCCGATCATGGCGAAAGCAGCGCGTTGGTGCGCGCCAAAGCGATAACGGCGCTGACCGCAGGACTGGTTGCGATCGTCTGCGTCGGAGAAACCGAAGCCCAGCGCAATGCGGGTGAGACGCTGGCAGTGATCGCAATGCAGCTTGAAGGCTCACTTCCGCTGGCGCACGACAATCCGGAAAGCCTTGTGATCGCCTATGAACCGGTCTGGGCCATCGGCACCGGGCGCACGCCGACACTGGCAGAGGTGGCAGAGGTTCACAGATTCATCCGTGACACACTGATCCGGCGCTTTGGTGATCCTGCCCGGCAGATGCGCCTGCTTTATGGCGGATCGGTCAAACCCGGCAACGCGGCGGATATTTTCGCGGTTCCGAATGTGGACGGTGCATTGGTTGGTGGCGCGAGCCTGAAAGCCAGCGATTTCGGCGCTATTGTCGCAGCACTTGGGCATCACTGACGCCATGCGGAGCCTGTCACAATCGCCAAATGATCCCGCCTTTGTGCAGGACCCTTATGCGTTTTATGACCGCGCCCGCGTCTCTGGCCCTTTTTTTCACTGGACCGACTACGGCAAAACCTGCGCAACCTCCTATGCCGCCGTGAACGCAATCCTGCGCGACCGCCGGTTTGGTCGCGAAGTGCCGCAGGAACAACGCAAGCCAATCGCTCCGCATACCGCCCCTTTTTACGCAGTCGAGGCCGATTCGATGCTGGAACTGGAACCGCCACGCCATACGCGCTTGCGCGGGCTGGTGATGCGGGCGTTCACCTCCCGGCAGATCAATGCGCTGGCCCCTGAGATTGCGCAGCTCAGCCATGAACTGATTACTGCCTTTCCGGAGGGTAGCTTCGACCTGCTTCGGCATTTCGGCCAACGCCTGCCCGTCATCATCATTGCGCGTCTGCTCGGTGTCCCGGAAGAAATGGGTGACCAACTGCTGCGCTGGTCCAATGCCATGGTCAAGATGTACATTCCCAACCGGAGCCGCGCTGTGGAAGACGCCGCCGCAACAGCCAGCACTGATTTCACCGCCTTTCTGCGCAGTTATATCAAGGAACGCCGCGCCAAGCCTGCCGATGACCTGATCACCCATCTGATTGCCGCCGAGGAAGCGGGAGAGAGACTTTCCACCGATGAATTGATCACCACTTGCATCCTGCTGCTCAATGCCGGGCACGAGGCGACGGTCCACAGCATCGGCAACGCGGTAAAAACCATTTTGGAGACCGGAACGCCGATCACAGCCACCCCGGCCTATGCATTGGTGGAGGAGCTTTTGCGCTTTGATCCGCCACTGCATATGTTCACCCGGCACGCTTATGAGGATGCGGAGGTGATGGGCCATCTGATCCCGAAGGGCAGCGAAGTTGCCTTGCTGCTCGCCGCCGCGAATCGTGATCCTCAGGCTTACGAGCGGCCCGAACGATTTAATCCCAATCGTCCGGTCAAACCTCATCTGAGCTTTGGCGCGGGTCTGCATTTCTGCGTCGGCGCACCATTGGCCCGACTGGAGCTGCAAACCGCCTTGCCGATCCTGTTTGAACGCCTTCCCGGTCTGCGGCTGACCGAGCCGCCGCGCTACGCCGATCTTTACCACTTCCACGGGTTGGAACGGTTGATGATCACCGCCTGACCCGCAATTTCATCTTGGCGAAAATACCTTCAGGGGCTGAATGTACCGAGATCGTTTTGCATTTGATTTGAATCGCAATTAGCTGCTTCGACCGTTGGCTGAACGCGAATTTCGATGCGCATGTTGGCGATAGAATGCAAAACGCTTGAAAGGCGGAGTGAGGGCAGAATGCCCGCTGTCCGGCGTCACACTGCCAGCACCGTCGTCGATTTGATCTCCTCCATCGACAACAGGGCCGTGACGTTGAAAATCCGCACCTCGGAAATCAGCGCCTGATAGAATGTGTCATAGGCCCGCGCGTTGGCGACGCGCACTTTCAGGATATAGTCGATATCACCCGCCAGCCGATGCGCCTCCAGCACTTCCGGCCGCTGCCGTAGCGCCCGCAGGAATTTACGTTGCCAATCGGCCTCATGCTCCGAGGTGCGGATGAGAACGAAGAAGCACGCCTCCAGCCCCAGCGCCTCGGCATCCAGCAGCACCGTCTGGCGCTGGATCACCCCGTCTTCCTTCATCCGCTTGATCCGATTCCAAACCGGCGTCTTGGATGAGCCGGTTTTACGCGCGATTTCATCAAGGCTTTGCGACGCATCCTCTTGCAACTCCGCAAGGATTTTCCGGTCCATCTCATCCAATCGGGCTGCCATTCCTCTTACTCCTCCAAAACCGGACCGCCGTTCCATCTGACCGCATAATGCGAACAAACTTCCTTATCTACAAGGGCATATGGCGCAACACCGGGAAAATATCCTATAATTTGGACAAATAGCCAGAGGATTGAACATGACCAACGCCCCCTCCACGCCCCTCGTGACCTTCATCGGCGCCGGTCCGGGTGCTGCGGCTCATCTGACGCTTGGTGCTTATCAAGCATTGCAACAGGCTGACGTGGTGATCCATGACCGTCTCGTCGGAGCGGAAGTGCTGGCGCTGATCCCCGAGAATGTCACCTTGATCGACGTGGGCAAGGAAGGTTTTGGCACCTCCACCGATCAATCCAAAATTGACGCGCTTCTGGTGGCGCAGGCACTTCCCGGTCGCCGCGTTGTGCGTCTCAAAGGCGGCGATTGTGGGATTTTCGGACGGATGGATGAGGAAATGGAGGCGCTGGATGCGGCGGGCATTGCGTTCACCATCCTGCCAGGGTTGACCGCAGCCACCGTCGCCGCCGCCGAAATCGGTCAGTCGCTGACCCGTCGGGGTCGCAACACCGCTCTGCGCATCCTGACGGGGTATGACGTGGCAGGATACGCCGATCACGACTGGGCCGGGATTGCCCGCAGTGGTGAGGTCAGCGCGATCTACATGGGCAAGAAATCGGCGCGCTTCATTCAGGGGCGGTTGCTGATGCATGGTGCGGCGCACGACACCCCGGTTTCCGTCGTCGCCAATGTGTCCCGCCCCGATCAGCAAATCATCGGTGCAACGCTGGCCACCCTGCCGCAAGCCGTGGCAGAGGCAAACGGCCCCGCCATCATCCTTCTTGGTTTAGCACCCCGTGCAGCAGCCAATTCCCTTCCCCAATTGCAGGAGGCACAGGCATGAGCCGCGCATTCTCCCCGAAGATTGTCACCGCCAATGACCTGATTTCCGGCGATGTGATCTATCTGACCGCCGCTGACACCTGGTCACGTCAACACAATGAAGCAGAACTGATCGAGGATGAGGCGCATGCCCAATTGCGCTTGCTTGACGCTACGGCTCAAAAGCGCATCGCAGTCGGCGCCTATCTTGCGGACGCCAGGCGCGGCGATCGCGGGCCAGAACCAGTGCATTTCCGCGAGGATTTCCGCACCCGTGGGCCGTCCAACTATGCCCATGGCAAGCAAGAGGCCCAAAACCACTGGATAAAAAATCATGTATAATTACAACGCGTTTGATCAAGAATTCGTACGCGCCCGCGTCGCGCAATTCGCCGGCCAGGTGGCACGGCGGATTGATGGTTCATTGACAGAGGATGAGTTCCGGCCCCTCCGTCTGATGAACGGCGTCTATCTGCAACTGCACGCCTATATGCTGCGGGTGGCGATCCCTTACGGCACGCTTGATCCGCGCAAAATGCGCGCATTGGCGCAGATTGCAGATACCTACGACAAGGGTTACGGCCATTTCACCACCCGCCAGAACATCCAGTATAACTGGCCGCGCCTGACCGACATTCCGATGATCCTGTCGGATCTGGCCGATGTTGGTATGCACTCAATCCAGACTTCCGGCAACACGGTCCGCAACGTCACCGCCGATCATTTCGCCGGGGCCGCTGCCGATGAGGTCGAAGACCCCCGCCCCATCGCTGAATTGCTGCGCCAATGGTCCACCGATCACCCGGAATTCCAGTTCCTGCCGCGCAAGTTCAAGATCGCGGTCTCGGCCGGCAAGCA
>NZ_JAKDLJ010000527.1 GCF_030452865.1 Pseudorhodobacter sp. | reverse complement strand
AGGTGATGTTGACACCCGAGGCGAGCGCACCCCGGATCGCCAGCATCCCGGAATGGTTGTAGGTGCCTTCGCCAAGGTTCTGGAAAATATGCTCCGTCTTTGAAAACGGTGCCTCACCAGTCCATGCCATACCTTCGCCGCCCATCTGGGTCAGCCCTTCGGTGCCGCGATCCATCCACAGCGCCATGATGTGACAACCGATGCCACCGCCCGCGCGCGTGCCTTCGGGCAGCACGGTGGAGGTGTTGTGCGGGCAGCCCGAACAGAAATAGGGCAATCGGGCCGCGATATCCTGCGCATTGTCGGAAACCTTTGCCTCGTCAATCCGTTGCAAGGCGGCCTTCAAGCGGTCACTGCCCCGGTCCTCGTCCATCAGGATATGGCCGAGCTTCGTCGCGATCATCATCGGATCCAGCGCCATCGGCACCGGGAACAGAACTTCCGCCTCTGGCGATCCCTTGCGCCCACCCCAGACCCTGCGACCGCGCCGGTCGTCAAATATCGCCTCCTTGATCTGCACCTCGATCAGCTTGCGCTTTTCTTCCACCACGATGATCAGATCAAGCCCATCGGCCCAATCGTGGAACCCGTGCATATCCAGCGGCCAGGGTTGACCCACCTTGTAGGTGGTGATGCCAAGGCGCAGCGCCTCCGCCTCGTCAATGCCCAGAAGCGACAGCGCATGGGTCAGATCGAGCCAGTTCTTGCCCGCAGCAACAAGGCCGATCTTGGCCCCCGGCTTGCCCCAGACCCGGCGATCCATGCCGTTCGCGCGCGAAAACGCCTCTGCGGCATAGCGTTTGTAATTGACCAGACGGTCCTCTTGCGGCACCCAATGGTCATTCAGGCGGATATTCAGACCGCCTTTCGGCATCTCGAATTCCGGGATCACGAAGGACACGCGGTCAGGGCTGCCATCGACAACGCTGGTCGCCTCTACCGTATCTTTCATCAGCTTCAACGCGGTCCAGACCCCGGCAAACCGCGACATCGCAAAGGCGTAAAGCCCGTAGTCGAGGATTTCCTGCACACCCGCAGGTGAAATCACCGGGATCGACACATCCACCGCCGCCCAATCCGACTGGTGACAGGTGGAGGAGCTTTCGCCGGTGTGGTCATCACCCAACGCCATCACGACGCCACCATTGCGCGAGGTGCCTGCAAGGTTGGCATGCCGCATCACATCACCGGAGCGGTCCACCCCCGGCCCTTTGCCGTACCACAGGCTGAAAACGCCATCAAAGCGCCCTTGACCGCGCAGTTCCGCCTGCTGACTGCCCCAAACCGATGTTGCGGCCAAATCCTCATTCAAGCCCGGTTGGAACTTGATATCTGACGCCTCCAGCAGCTTTTTCGAGCGGGTAAACTGCAAATCCACCGCGCCCAAAGGTGAGCCTCGGTATCCGGTGCAATAGCCTGCGGTGTTCAACCCGGCGGCACGGTCGCGCGCCTTTTGCATCAACATCAAGCGCACCAACGCCTGGGTGCCGTTCAGCAACACCGGGGATTTCGTCAGATCCAAACGGTCATTCAGTGAAATCTCATGTTTGGCCATCGCAAGTCTCCCCCCTTCGATGTAACGTCATCGACAGTATAGGTCAAAATGACTGACCTACAAAGCCAAAGTTTCGGGTCGGTTTTCATTTACTTGTGATAGGAAACCGCTAGAAACACCCGAGATATAAAACAGTGTAAAGCATGAAAAGAGTTGCGTGATGGATTGGGACAAGCTCAGAATATTTCACGCGGTGGCGGATGCTGGCAGTTTGACCCATGCGGGCGATACGCTGCATTTATCACAATCCGCAGTGTCGCGCCAAATCCGGTCGCTGGAAGAAAGCCTGAATGTCACCCTTTTTCACCGTCATGCACGCGGACTGATTCTTACTGAACAAGGCGAATTGCTGTTTGATGCGACAAATTCGATGGCCAAACGGCTGGACGCCGCCGCCGCGCGCATCCGCGACAGCGAAGACGAAGTGTTTGGCGAATTGCGCGTCACCACCACCACTGGTTTCGGCACGCTTTGGCTTGCCCCACGCCTGC
>NZ_JAKDLJ010000526.1 GCF_030452865.1 Pseudorhodobacter sp. | reverse complement strand
CGGAGCGGAAGCTGACCAACGTGTAGCCGCCCTCATCTTCCCAGAACGCAACGGCCACCTGCGCGGCGCGGGTGCGCCGGATCTCATTCGGTGCGAGGTTGGCCAGATCAACCGGGCAGAGTTTCGCCAACACCTGATCGGCCTGCGCTCCCTCAATCCGGAAAACGGCGCGGGCGTCGGAAACATCAACCGCCAGAAAATGCTGTTTTGCCAAAGCATTGCGCAGCGTTCCTAACGCAGCAGTCATTTCGGCATATGGCAGGATCAACAGCAGCTCATCCGGTGACATCCACGCAGCGGACCGGACATCGTTATGGGTAATCCGCCGAACTGCGGGCAGCGCCAACCCCAGCTTCTTCAAGGCGGCAGCAACGGGTTTTTCCGCCAGATTACAGCGCAGGGTAATCATACCCAAAGGACCAATCTCACGAATTTTGGCAAAACCCTCAAAGATTTGCCCGTTCAGGGCGCTGACGGGATCATGCATTGCCTTTCTCCCCTGCCTTATCAAAAAACACAGCGTCGACGATTTTCGCCGCAACCGTGCTGCCTCCAATCGTGTTGAAGCTCACCACTTCGCCCATACGCGCAGGCCCGTGTTTGACCAGTCCCATCGCGATTCCACGTTTTAAGATCGGGCTGTAATATGTTGATGTTACACGACCTTCTGTGTTTCGTTGGTTGTTTTCATTGCTACCCTCAGCGATAGCATAGGCCCCGTCAGGGATAACGGAGCCATCGATTGTCTCCAACCCGACCAACTGCCAGCGGTCGGGGTCGGAAAGATGGCTGCGTTCCATCCCGCGCTTGCCGAGGAAATCGGTTTTCTTCTTGGAAACCGCCCAGCCGAGGCCAAGGTCCAGCGGCGTCACGGTGCCGTCGGTTTCATCGCCGATCATGATGAAACCCTTTTCGGCCCGCATGATATGCAGACATTCCGTGCCATATGCCATTGCGCCAAACTCCGCGCCTTCGCGATGCAGCATTTCCCAAAACGCTGCGCCATGGCTGGCAGGAACGGCGATTTCGTAGGAAAGTTCCCCCGAAAAGCTGATCCGATAGACGCGAACCGGGAAACCGCCCAGCTTACCATCCGCCCATTGCATGAAGGGCAGCGCGTCTTTCGACACATCCATGCCGCCAATTTTCTCCAGCAATTTCCGGGCATTGGGACCGACAACGCCGATCTGCGCATATTGTTCGGTCACATTGGCGGTGTAGACTTTCCAATCCCACCATTCACATTGCAGCCAATCCTCCATCCAACCATGGATACGATCCGCGCCGCCGGAGGTGGTGTGGCATAGCCAGGTCTCGTCATCAATCCGCGCGACAACGCCGTCATCCGACAAAAAGCCCTGTTCGTTGCACATCAACCCGTAACGGCATTTGCCCACGGCCAGCGTCGACATCAGATTGGTGTAGAGCATGTCGAGAAACCTCCCGGCATCCGGCCCTTTGACGATGATCTTGCCAAGGGTGGAGGCATCCAGCAATCCGAGATTTTCGCGGGTGTTGATCACCTCACGTTCGACTGCCTGCTCGTGGCTTTCGCCGCTGCGCGGATAGCAATAAGGGCGGCGCCAAAGGCCCACCGGCTCCCAATAGACCCCGTTTTTCTCATGCCAATCGTGCATCGGCGTGCGGCGCAGTGGCTGGAAAATCTCACCCCGTGCTTCACCTGCCAAGGCACCAATCGTCACCGGTGTATAGGGTGGACGGAAAGTGGTGGTGCCGACTTGCGGAATATCGGTGCCGAGCGCTTGCGACAGCACCGCAAGACCGTTGATATTGCTGAGTTTCCCCTGATCCGTCGCCATGCCGAGCGTGGTATAGCGTTTGGTGTGTTCAACGGAGGTGTAGCCTTCACGCGCCGCGAGTTGCACGTCCGAAACCTTCACATCGTTCTGAAAATCCAGCCACATCTTGGCGCGCAAGGTATTTGGAGCGTTTTGCGGCATCACCCAGACCGGCGGAACTGTGGCCGTGCTATCAATGGTGTCGCTGCCCGCGATAATATCTGCGGCACGGTAAACCCCTGCGGCGGCACCAACC
>NZ_JAKDLJ010000525.1 GCF_030452865.1 Pseudorhodobacter sp. | reverse complement strand
CCTCGTGGTCCCTTTCGTCACCCGCCCCGCGATGCTGTTTGACAAAGGCCCGTCCCATGCGCGGGTTATGGGGATATTGATTTGCGGGGTGTCGGCGATTGCGGTATTTTTCACCGCCAACCTCGACCAGATGACCGAAATCACGCCCCGGTTCTGGGAGGCTGTGCAACTCTCTGGATTTTCGGCTATCTTCTGGGTGCCGTGGTATCTTTTCGCCTTCACCCGCCGCGCCAATGCCGTGAAGGCCAGTTTTGAGAAAGGGCGCCCATGAAACGGCTGATCGAAAAGGGGCTGATGTTCGGCAATCTGGTGGAGGTTTCCTCGCACGCCTTGATCGAGCGCTACAACCGCGCGTTGGAGCATTTGACGGGCAAGCGCAGCAAGCTGAGTGATTTCCACATTGATATTTCGGGCTACTCGCCGGAGGTCGGTGATGAGTTGGGCGATGATCGCTACCTCAATCCCAATGGCTGCAACCGGCAGTTTATCCTGCTGACCACGGCGCAGAAAGCGGCACCTCTGCTCAACGTCACCTTCTCCACCTCGCGCGGGATTTTGCGTCAGTTCATTGAGGCGAATGAGGCGCAGTTGTTCGCGCTGACCGCGCGCGATGCGGTCGCGGGGGAGTTGGCGAACAGCGTTTATGAAGTGTCCACGCCCGCGCGCCTGCTGGACATTCGCCGCGTCACGATTGAGGCGGATACCATCGGTGGTTTTGTCGCGGATGCAGCGAAACTGGCGGGCATGATCGACCGGTTCCGCAAGGAGCCGACGGGCTGGCATGATGATGTGCTGGTGGCGGAAATGATCGGGCTGGCGAAGAAAACCGGCGATGTGACGCGGGTTCCCATCGCGCTTCCGAAGATGAGCTTTGAGCAGCCGAATTTCTGGACCTCCTATTTCAACGGGCTTTACGTCTTTCGCGAGGTGAAAAAGCCGGCGGTGATTTCAGTGTCCCCGGTGGCTGGTCTCGATGATTTGCCGATGCCTGTGTATGACCTGACCCAACGTAACCTGATCGCGGCGTGGCTGGAGGATAACGCGCTGGTAGAACCCATCGTGAAGGCCCGCGGCATGGATAGCGCGGCTGTGTTGCGTCAGAAAATGGACTTCATTCTGGTTGAGGCCGGGGATGAGCTGGACATTGATCTGGGCGACGCCACCCGCAACGACCTGCGCAAGATCGCGCGGCGGTTGGGCAGTGCGCTGCCGGATGAATTCCTTGGTCTGTCGCGACTTTTGGCCTGGGTGGAGGGAGGCGGCGACTGGCCGCGCATCACCTCGGAGCATCCGGCCTATTTCTACACCTTGCGGTCACGCCCGCATAAAGATCGTGATCTGGTCAATATGTTGTTGTCGCAACTGGCCCCGTTGGACGTGCGGCAGATGTTTATCACACATAAGGAACTGTTCTACGCCAGCTATGCCAAATGGTCCGACCGCAAACGCCAATATGTCGCGGATTTTCTGGAACGCGAATACCAGGTGGACAAGGCAGGCGCGCGCGCGTCCCTGTTCGGACCGGAGCCGGGCATGGATGAGGCGGAGCGCCCCGAACCGAAACCCAGCCCCAGCATGGCCGATCTTGTCGGGCCATGGGGCGCTGTGCGAAAGGCCCGCCGATGATTGCCCTTATCCGCCTTGCCGTCTTTGGCTTTATCGGCATGACGATCATGTATTTCCTGCTGTCGATCTATTCCCGCTCGCTTCAACGCGAGGAGTTGGAGAAGGCATGGGACGCTGACCAAGGACCGGGGTTGCGCGATGAATATATCGCGCATGGGATGGCGCACTATGAGAAGGGTCTGCGCAAGAAGCTGATCTGGTTGGTCTATGTCATCCCGACACTGGCCGTGATAGCTGCGATCTACTTTCTGAATTTCGCCTGAGGGGTCTGCCATGCGCTATGTAAAATGGACATTTATCACGATTTTTGTGGTTCTGATCGCATCGTTCCTGCATTACACCTTGCCGCAGCATGACATTGTGCGCATCGTCGGCACCGAAAACCGGCGCATCGACTTTGGCGAGAACTCCTTTTTCTGGGCTTCACCCG
>NZ_JAKDLJ010000524.1 GCF_030452865.1 Pseudorhodobacter sp. | reverse complement strand
AAAATACGCGGATGTTCTATGGCGATGCAAAGAAGTCACTTGACGCGCTGTTGCCGCTGATCGACTGACCCGCCCGAATTTTCGCCAAAAATTCATGCGCCCTGCCGGAAGCGGCGGGGCGTTTCTTTTTCGGCGCAAGCGTTGCGATAATACCAGTGTACCATTGCGCACCGCGCCGCAGGCAACCGCGTGGATTTACAAGGGCGGGGCAGGTGGCGTTCTTGGCGGCATCGAACGACTTGGGGCTTGATGACGAATGGCTGAAATATCCGATCACCCGTTGCGCTATGCGCTTGTGAATGAACTTCATGCACGGCCGTTTCCGTCGCTGACTGTGCCGTGTCACGCGGTTTATGTTGCGATCAAGGAACCGGAGCGCGCGGTGAACCGGGATCGTGCGGCGGATCGGGCGCATCTATTGGCGCTGTTGGGCCGACATGGCTCCGCGCATCCGCACCCTGATGCCACCCATTTTTCCGGCCCCATCGGGCGGCATGATCTGAAATGGGAAAGCCACACCGAATTTGTGACCTATAGCGCCTTTGGTGCCGGGGTCAGCCCGCGTGCCTTTGATCCGGCAGAGGCGGATGTTTTCCCAGCCGATTGGCTGGGTCAGGCACCGGGCCAGCGCCTCACATCGGTTCTGATCCGGGTGGAGGAAATGCCGCAGGACGCGGAGATGCTGGCACTTCTGGATCAATGGTTCGTGCCGGAAAGCCTTGCAATCAGCCGGATCGTGGACGGGGCAGGAGTGATCGCCGGTGATTTCCGCATTGATCCGGCGGGTCATATGCGCTTTGCCGTTTTCGTCGAGAAGGGGACGGATCCGCGCCGCGTTGGCCGTATTGTCCAGCGCGTCTGTGAGATTGAAACCTACCGCGCGATGTCGATGCTGGGCCTGATGCGCGCTCGGACGTTGGGTGCGGAACTCAATCGACTTGATCCACAGCTTTCCGACCTGATTGCCGGGATGAACGCGGTCGGGCCATCGGCGGAGGAGGTGCTGCACAGGCTGCTTCAAATCTCTGCGGAGGTGGAGCGGTTGGCGGTGCAGTTCAGTTTCCGCTTCGGCGCGACCGAGGCGTATGAGGCGATCGTGAACCAGCGTATCGCGGTTCTGCGTGAGGTTCGGATCGGTGGGCGGCAAAGTTTTGGTGAGTTCATGACCCGTCGCTATGATCCGGCGATGCGGACGGTGAAATCAACCGAGGCGCGGTTGCGCAGCATGGCGGAGCGGGCGACCCGCGCGGCGGAGTTGTTGCGGACGCGGGTGGATGTCGAACGCTCCGCCCAGAACCAGCGGTTGCTGGAAAGTATGGATGCCCGCGCCGACCTGCAACTGCGGTTGCAAACCACGGTGGAGGGGCTTTCGGTCGTCGCCATCAGCTATTATGCGGTCAACCTGCTCGCATATGTCGCGTATCCGGTGACGCAGGGTTTGGGGATTTCCAAAGGTTTTGCGATGGCGGTGATGGTGCCCGTCGTGATCTTGGGTGTCTGGGCCATGGTGCAGCGGATCAAGCGCAGATTCCATTGAAAAAGGCCCGCCGGGGGCGGACCTTTCAAGCGCAGAAAAGCTGGCGTTAACCAAACACCGGTTTTGTGCTGCCTTTGGGGGACAAGGCCCGATCTGCCAACATGGCACCTAAAGCGATGGAGCCAAGCGCCAGCAGCGCTGCGACCGAAAGCGTCGGAATCCCGGCAAGCCCGGCCCCAACGGTGCAGCCGCCGGCCAGCACGCCGCCAATCCCCATCAGAACGCCACCGGTCAGATAGCGCCCTGTCTCATTCGGGGTTGCGAAACTTTGCCATTGAAAGCGGCGGGAGGCGAGCGAGGATAGCAGCGCGCCTACCACCGTGCCGCCGAACAGCCCGATGCCGAAACCCGCCGCAACGGAGGTGGAGGCGATGCTCCAGAACAGCGCATCTGCCAATGGCGAGGTGAAGCTGAGGCTTTCCATCGTGATCGGATCAAATTCATCCAGCAGTACAAAGCCGGTCCCAACCCAGGCCAGCGGCACCAGCGCACCGATCAACACCCCAAGTGCGACGCTGCGCAGCGGC
>NZ_JAKDLJ010000523.1 GCF_030452865.1 Pseudorhodobacter sp. | reverse complement strand
ACTCTCGTTATGAATGAGGGAGCCTCGGGGGGCAGGTCACGTCGCAAACCGAGATTTGCAGCGTATGCGCCAACAAGCGCGTTTCCAGCGCCCGTTTCTTGCGCGATACTGTCTTTCATAATGTAAGCGGCGTGAAAGCTCACGACAGCACCGTCACCTAGATGTCGCGTTACACCGCCTAACCAAGCAAGTGCACAGGCAGATTGACATTGTTTACCATTCGCAACGACCGACGAAAAACCGCGAAGTCGGATTCTTGTCCCAATCTCTAGTCCAGCCTCAAGATCGCCGCCATCGCTTTCAAATAAGACC
Source organism: Pseudorhodobacter sp. (assembly GCF_030452865.1). Lineage (GTDB taxonomy): Bacteria > Pseudomonadota > Alphaproteobacteria > Rhodobacterales > Rhodobacteraceae > Pseudorhodobacter. Next base: position 1,754 of record NZ_JAKDLJ010000523.1, on the reverse strand, counting down.
ACCGCATCTTCGAGGTTCCGAGTAACGTCGGCGAACCTTTCAATGTCCGCTCTTTCAAGTTCACCCACAATAGAAACAACCGGACTCCCTTTGATGTTCTCCCCATGATACCTTATTTCGGCAGCGGAGACGCCAGTGCTACAAGCGGCTATTGCGCAGGTCATGATAAGTGCTCGCACGGTCCACTCCTGGGAATGTAGGGCCTTGGAAAATCCATCCATTGTCATCGGGTAATCCCACCTTTTTCAACGGGCTTCATTCATAGAACTTACGCGGCCATTTTTCAGCTTCTGGGCGGGCGTGATGCCGCCGATGTCCATGTTCGGGCAGGCGTTGCTATATGTCCATAGCCATTGCGTGGCGCGATCTTGCGCCTCCTCTATGCTTCCGCATGATGTATTGATCCAGCAACTCATGCGCTACCTTTCTCTTTGGAGTACTCAAGTGTGGCTGCCCACCTGCTAATTGCTGGCCAAACCTATCAACTATCGTTGACGCCAAGTCCCGCCGAAGCTAAAAGTACCTGTCGACCAAGGTCGATACCTAAACATTGTGAAGAGCGCGATCCCGCTATCGCCACCAACCCGGTTTCTGCTGGGTGGTTTCCGCCCTTGACGCGGCACATGGCATATGATGCAACCAAGGAGAATAGCATGCAGGATGAAAACTGGGGGCCATGGTTTGAGTGGCTGGCCATGGACGGTAAGCAACCACCCGTGAAAGTCGGGGTCTGGGTCGATGCCCACGGAATGACGCGCCCAGGGCACGGTCGTATGTTCATTTGGCGCGCAGTATTCCAGACGCTCACCTGTGATAGCTTCCGGACTATGACTGATCTGGTTGTCCCATCTCGTCCAGGTGGGCTAATCTATCGCTACCGGGTTCGGCTCAATGACACCCAACCTTCACAGGTTGGGGTGATCGAGGCGGAAACGCCGGAATGCCGCAAGCGCTTTGATCGAGATGAAAGGGAAATTGTGCCATCGAAAGAAAACGCGCATATCGGCTACCCTCAAACAAGTATGGCCCAACACTCAGGCTGTAAAAGTAATCATGTGCGCTACTTGTCACATCCCGTCAGGTAGTATGGCTGTTTCTTGAACAATGCCGGCTTGAGTTTGTGCCAGTCCTTCATTGCCTGCAAGGGCGATTTGCTGCCCAAGGCTGATTGTGGAAGCTGTTGGTTATAGAGCCAGACATAGCGGTACAGCGTCCTTTCCAGTTCTTCGCCGGATCGGAAGTGGTGGCTTTGCAGCACCTCCTCGATGCGGCCGTTGAACCTTTCGACCATCCCGTTGGTCTGGGGCGACCTCGGCGGGGTCAAGCGGTGTTCGATATCGAGGGCACCGGTCAAGGCCGGAGCGCGAGACATTCGGGTTCAGGAATTCCCGGACCACGGCCAACAGGTCATCCAGCGAAACCAGCAAGGTCTTGCGCAGGGCCACCGCCACGGCCTCCTGAGCAGGCGTCAGCATCGTCTGAAGCCGGTGCGGCGTGTGACTGCGATCCTCGACGCTGTCGCGATGGCGCCACTTGTAGATCGTCTGTTCGGTCGTTCCATATCGCTCCGCCAAGGCAGAAGCTGGCTCGTCACTGGCCTGAATAGCCGCCCGAACCTTCGGCGTCGTCGTCGCTTGACTGTGAAGATGGATCAGCATGATGGCACCCCGTCCCGAACATCCCTCAAGACCGATCTTGCCATGAACAGGGCTGATCGCCGAGGGGAAATGCAATCATCCGGGATGGAACAGCTA
>NZ_JAKDLJ010000522.1 GCF_030452865.1 Pseudorhodobacter sp. | reverse complement strand
TGTTCGATTACCGCTTGCGCGTGGTGGCGCGCGATATCGCGGATTTTGAACGGGTGTTGCGGCGGCGCATAATGCCGCTGCCGGGCGTCGGGCAGGTGGAGGCGAACGTGTTGCTGACAGAGGAGACCCGCCCCGGCCCTTTGGGCTAGACATGATGCTGTGTCGTTTCGATTGCAGGTGCCACGCTCTGACCATCCCCTTTGCATTGAACACGCGATCAGGTTAGCCATGGAGTCAGTCTTCACAGGAGAATTGCGATGGCGTCTTATCTGAGCACGGTTGACCCCGGCGGGTTGGAGGAGTTTTCGGTGGTGTTCACCGACCGCTCGCTCAACCATATGTCGGCGAAATTTCAAGCGGTCATGCGCGATATCTCATCGCTGTTGCAGGAGGTGTATCACGCAGACGCCGTGGCCATAGTGCCGGGTGGCGGCACCTATGCAATGGAAGCGGTGGCGCGGCAGTTTGGCCGTGGAGCGCGGGCAATGGTGGTGCGCAATGGCTGGTTTTCCTTTCGCTGGAGCCAGATTTTTGACGCAGGCGGTTTCGCGGCAGAGGTTGATGTGGTGATGGCGCGCCAGACCGGCAACGACAAACGTGCGCCCTATGCGCCGCCGCCCATTGCCGATGTCGTCGCCCGTATCCGTGAGGGCAAGCCGGATGTGGTGTTCGCGCCGCATGTCGAAACCTCCTCCGGTATCATCCTGCCGGATGATTATGTGACGCAAATGGCAAGTGCCGCGCATGAAGTTGGCGCGCTTATGGTGCTCGATTGTATTGCGTCGGGTTGTGTCTGGGTGGATATGGCTGCGACCGGCGTTGATGTGCTGGTGTCAGCGCCGCAAAAAGGCTGGTCAGCATCGCCTTCGGCGGGGTTGGTTATGCTGTCAAAGCGGGCAGAGGCGCGGTTGCAGGCGACCACTTCCGACAGCTTCGCGCTGGACCTGAAGAAATGGCGCAGCATCATGGCGGCCTATGAAGGCGGCGGCCACGCCTATCACGCCACCATGCCGACCGATGCGCTGGTCGGTTTTCGCGATGCGATGGTGGAAACCAAGGCGATGGGGTTTAAGGCGGCAAAAGCCGCACAATGGGAGTTGGGGCAAGCGGTTCGGGCGATGTTTGCCGCGCGCGGTGTGCCTTCGGTTGCCGCCGATGGCTTTGGTGCGCCGGGTGTCGTGGTCAGTTATACTGACGATCCCGGCGTTCAGAATGGCACGAAATTCCGCGATGAAGGCTTGCAGATCGCGGCGGGTGTTCCGTTGCAGGTGGGCGAAGGGCCGGAGTTCAAGACCTTCCGTATTGGCTTGTTCGGGTTGGATAAACTGGCGGACGTGCCCGCAACCCTGGCGCGGTTGGAGCGGGCGGTTGAGGTGGTTTTGTAACCCAACCACCTGAAAGCAGGTATTTTTGCCAAGATGAAGGTGGGGTCAGCGCAAGCCCAGCCCCGTTTTCATCAGTGTTTTGCGCAATGGCGCAAAGGAATAGAGCGCGCCGAGGGCTTGCGCCCGCAAATCTCGCAGGACCGGCGCCCCCATCATCGAGGTCCGGTTCAGCGCGTCAATGCCCGCGACGCGCAATTGCACCTCGCGGTGACGACGGTTCTGGTAGGCGTCGAGCATCGCCGCATTGCCGAGCGCACCCGGATTTGCAAGCGCAAGCTCGTGCAACGTGGCAAGGTCAGCAAGGCTCATGTTCAGCCCCTGCGCCCCGATCGGCGGGACAACATGCGCCGCTTCCGCCATCAGCGCAGCGCGTTCGCCGGTCAGGCGTGCTGCGATCTGGCTGATGATGGGCCAGGTGGTCAGCGCGCTGATCCGCGTCATCGGGCCGAGAATGTGGCAGGCGCGCAGGCTCATTTCCGCGTTGAAACTCTCTGCCGGTAACGCTGCGAGCCGCGCAATTTCCGCCCCGCTGTCGAGCCAGACCACGGCGGAGCAGGGTTGTCCGCCGAGATCCGGCAGCGGCACCATGGTAAATGGCCCGCCGGAGCGGTGAACCTCGGTTGAAACATTTTGATGCGGAATCGGATGAGTGGTGGTGAAGGCCAGTGCCTTTTGCCAGTAGCGCGTTGT
>NZ_JAKDLJ010000107.1 GCF_030452865.1 Pseudorhodobacter sp. | reverse complement strand
TATGCAGCCTCCGCGCTGGCGCGGCGGCCTTCGGGTGCGGCAGGGCTTGCCATCGGGATCTGGCTTGGCTTTGTTGTGCTTTATGATCTCGGACTGCTCGCCGCGATTGTTGCTGATGATGGCGGGCTGTTCACCACGCGGGTTTTCCCTCTGGCCTTGCTCGCCAACCCGGCGGATGCGTTCCGGTTGTTCAACCTCTCCGCCTCTCACGCCACGGCGGCGGCAGCGGGTATTGGTGGCGCTGCCGCCAGCATCCCTGTCTGGCAATCGCTGCTGTCAGTCCTGCTGTGGCCGCTCGCGGCCCTTGGCCTTGCCGCCGCCGCATTCCGGAAGGTGGAGCCATGAACCGCGCTCTTGCCTTGCTCGCCTGCCTGACCCTCGCCGCCTGCCAGGATGAAGCGGCGCAGGATGTCAGCCCGATTGCTTTCAGCGACACCGCCATTGGCCACTATTGCCAGATGGAGCTTTCGGAACATGACGGTCCGAAAGGCCAGATCCATCTTGCGGGCCTGCCCGGCGCGCCGTTGTTCTTCAGTCAGGTGCGCGACGCGATTGCCTACACGAGGATGCCCGAACAAAGCCATCAGATTTTGGCGATCTGGGTCAACGACATGGGGGCCGAAGGGGCCACATGGGTTGCCCCCGGCGCAATGAACTGGATTGATGCGAAAACCGCCCATTACGTCGTCGGCAGCCGGATCGAAGGCGGTATGGGCACGCCGGAGATCGTGCCGTTTTCCGACCGCGCCCGCGCCGAAGGTTTCGCCCATGAAAACGGCGGCCATGTGATGCCGCTGGCGGAGATTCCCGATGCCGCTGTGCTCGCCCCGGTTGCGGGTGATGCCCCCGAGGATGACAGCGAATTTCAACGTCGATTGCGCGCCCTGTCGCGCCAGACCAAAGGATGATGCCATGACCACCCGTCGCCGTTTTCTCGCCATCAGTGCCGCCGCCCTGACGCTGCCCCGCGCCACACAGGCGGCCCCGCTTTACACATGGAAAGGCGTCGCCCTGGGCGCGGGCGCGACCATTCGGCTCGCCCACCCTGACGCCGCCGAAATCGCGGCGCGCGCCGCCGCCGAAATCTCGCGGTTGGAGGATGTGTTCAGCCTTTACCGCACGGATAGCGCCCTTTCCCGCCTCAACGCCAATGGTCGGCTTGACGCCCCACCGTTCGAGTTGCTGCAATGCCTTAGCCTTGCGGGGGCGGTGCATTCCGCCACCGATGGCCGCTTTGACCCGACGATCCAACCGCTGTGGGCAGCTTACGCGGAAGCCTTGGGGCAAGCGCCTGCGCCAAAGCTGTTGGCCAAGGCGCTGGCGCAAACGGGATGGGAGAAGATCCGGCTCGATGAGATGGTAATCACAATGGAACCGGGCATGGCGCTGACGCTGAACGGCATCGCGCAAGGCTTCATCGCGGACCAGGTGGCGGATTTGCTTCGCTCCGAAGGCCTCAGGAATATCCTGATTGATACCGGGGAGTTTGCCGCACTTGGCGGTCAACCGGACGGCGGCGCTTGGCCGGTGAAACTGGCAACCGGTGGCACCGTTGCACTTGAAAACCGCGCGTTGGCGAGTTCGGCGCCGCTTGGCACCACCTTCGACAGTGCGGGCACGCTTAGCCATATCCTTGATCCGCGCAGCGGCTTGCCCGCCGTTGCGCGCTGGCGTGGGGTTTCCATTTCTGCCCGCTCCGCCGCTTTGGCAGATGCGCTGACGACAGCGGCATGTCTTGCCTCCGACAAGGCCGAAATTGTTGGTTTTGTGCAGGCTTTTGCTGGTGCGAAGCTGGAATCTGCAGAAAGAAGTGCCACCTGAACTGTACGCTCTGGACATCGCCCGAAAAGCGCTTGACGCTTGGATAATTCGAAAAGGGCAATTACGGACATGGGCGAGGCGATCATCATAGCGCATGGCGCGCCCGCCGACCCCGCCCCGCAAGAGGCGGTGATGCAATCGCTTGCGGGTCGGGTGGCGCAGTTGTTGCCCGGTTGGCAGGTCCTTGGCACAACGCTGGCGAAACCCGGTGCTTTGGAGTCGGCGCTGTCGCTGCTGGAAGCGCCGCTGATCTATCCGTTTTTCATGGCGGAGGGGTGGTTTACCGGCACCAACCTGCCCCGACGCCTTGCTAGCGCTGGCAAAGGCAGTCTACGGCAGCTATTACCGTTTGGCACTGACCCGGCATTAAGCGATGTGATGCTGCGGGCAGCACGCGGTTTCGACAGGGTGTTGATTGCCGCGCATGGCAGCAAAATCTCCCGCACCTCAGCAGATACGACGTATAAAATGCAACGCACATTGCTGGCGCAAGGGGTTCATGACGTGCGTGTGGGATTCGTCGAGGAAGCGCCGTTTCTGACCGATGTCGCTGCGGAGATGGGCGACGGGCTTTGCCTGCCGTTCTTCGCCCTGCGCGCCGGGCATGTGTTGGATGATGTGCCCCAAGCCCTGCGCGCTGCTGGCTTCAAAGGCGAATTGCGCCCGCCGATTGGCGAGGATGACGCGGTGCCGGGGTTGATCGCTGCCGCTTTACGGCAAGGGTGACACGCCGATCACCGGTAGATGCGCCATCAATACCCCGGCCCAGATCAGCAGTGTCCCCACCAGACGCAGCGGGTTCGGACTGTGAATTGGGTGCCAGCGCCCCGACACAAGCGCGGCAAGCGGCAACACTCTGGTGTGTTGCGCCAGTTCCTGCCATTTCTCCGCCCCCATTTGCCGCTGGTTGCGGCGGTCGATGGCGACCATGCCGAGCAAGGCGAAAGCGGTGAAACTGCCGAACAGAACCACATGCGCCAGATCGCCGTTGACCAGCGTGTGAACCCCGGACCACAACGCCAGCGCCCATAACAGCGGGTGTCGTGTCACCCCGGCGATACCCGGATGCGCCGGGTCGAACCCGGTCTTGCGCCCACCAAAAGACAGTGGATTGGGAGCGCCAATGCCAAAAACCGCCAAAGCGACGGCAAAAGGCATCGCAAGATTGACCACCCACCGCTGCCACGGCATCTGGTCCCAGACTACCTCGAAGGGTACATTGCCCGCCGCCACGATCAACCAGACCAGAAGCAGCGTCGACAACACACTATAGGCAAGTATGAACCCACGCGGTCCCAGCCTTGCTTGCAATGCGGCCCGAAGTTTTGGCCGCGACGGGATCATGTGCGAGGCGAGGAATACCATGAAGGCGAGAAAGAACTCCGTCCAAGTGCCGGTCATGTGCGCGCCTTCATATCTATTTTCGCAGCCTTCATCGCAGCCCGACATCCTGAGTCACGTTGTTTCAACACAAAGACCGCAGCTTTTCCCCCGGGAAAACCCACCGCCACGGGAAAATTCTTCGCAGAAAAAACTTGGCTTCCCCCCTCAGGTGCCACAAAAGGTTTGGTAATTGCCGAAACTCTCCGGCGCGGGTTGGGCATAAGCCTGCAAACCGGGACGCGCTTTGAACGGATCCGAGAGGACATCCAGCAACCGGTCAAACGGGGTCAGATCGCCCAGACCCGCCGCTTCCAATGCCGCCTCCACCAGATGATTGCGCGGGATATAGGCAGGGTTTACCGCATCCATTGCGGCGGCGCGCTTTACCGGATCAGCAGGGTCGCGCGTGAGACGATCTTGCCATGCGTTTTGCCAATCGCGCGCCGCGTCCGGGTCGGTGAATTGCGCGCGCAAGGCGGTAGGACCCACATTAACAACGCCCGACAATGATCTGAATGCATTGGTGAAATCTACGCCTTTTCCCTCCATGACCGCCAAAAAACCCTGCGCCAGCGCCATGTCGCCAGCCTCCGCCGTGGTCAGGCCCAATTTGCCGCGCATCAGCCGCAGCCATGCCGCATCATACAGCGGGGCAAAGCCTCCAATCGCTTCGGTCGCAATCGCAATTGCGGTATCATCATCGTCCGCCAGAAACGGCAGCAGCGTCTCTGCCAGCCGCGCGAGGTTCCAGACCGCGATTCCGGGTTGGTTGCCATAGGCGTAACGCCCTTGCCGGTCGATGGAGGAGAAGACAGTTGCCGGATCATAGGCATCCATGAAGGCGCAGGGGCCGTAGTCAATCGTCTCCCCCGAGATCGCCATGTTGTCGGTGTTCATCACGCCATGAATGAAGCCGACCGACATCCATCCTGCGATCAGCTTCGCCTGCCGCGCGATTACCCGGTTCAGGAACAACAGCGCACGATCTGGCGCACCGATCAAATCCGGGTCGTGGCGCGCGATGGCATAGTCCAGCAGCTGCTGCAGCTTGTCCTGCTCCCCCCGCGCAGCGAAGAACTGGAACGTGCCGACGCGCAGATGGCTTGACGCCACCCGTGCCAGCACCGCCCCCGGTGCGGGGCCATTTTCGCGCAGCACCGCCTCCCCCGTTCGGACCGCGGCAAGCGCGCGGGTCGTGGGGATATGGAGGGCGTGCATCGCCTCCCCGATCAAGTATTCCCGCAGGATCGGACCAAGCACCGCTTTGCCATCGCCACCACGCGAAAACGGCGTGCGGCCAGAGCCTTTGAGGTGAATGTCGCGCCGCTGCCCCGCCCGATCAATCACTTCGCCCAATAACAGCGCGCGGCCATCGCCAAGCTGCGGTGAAAACCCGCCGAACTGATGCCCGGCATAGGCCATCGCCAGCGGCGCGGCTCCTTTCGGCGCGGTATCGCCGCAAAGCACCCGTGCGCCTTCGGGCGTATCAAGCGCATCGGCATCCAGACCAAGTTCCGCCGCGAGGGCGCGGTTCAGCCGGACAATCGCAGGATCCACAGCCTTTGCGCCTTGCCAACTGACATATAAACCGTCCAGATCACGGGCATAACTGTTGTCGAACGCAAAACCAAATGCGTCCGGGGTGGTTTGGCTTGGCATCGGGTGTCCTTTGTTCGGGCAGATCTGCGCGGCTTATCAGGCAAGGTAAGTCCAGCGTCCTTGTATCGCAAGCCCGGTGCCTGAATCGGCATAGGCCGGTGCCGGCGGAGCGACGCGCAACCGGCAGCCGCAGTCGTGCCGGACCAACCACACGTCCGCAACCCGTGTTAGAACCGCCAGCTTCGCGCCTTTCAGGCAGCGAAAACCCAAATCTTTCCGCCAAACCGCCCTGAAACTGTGTCCTAAGGTACAACCAAGGGATATTTTATCAAATTGCAGTTGCCGAAACTTTCCGCAACGGAATAGGGTGTTCACAATTATCTTATTACGCGCAGGCCCGCGCGCTTTGAATTTATAGGTATGCCCATGAACGCTCCTGCCCAATTGCCGAAATCCAAATCCTCCGTTTCCACACACGGCCAACGCACCCGCAGAACATCGCTGCTGGCGAGTACGGCGCTGGTCGCGGGGATGGCAATGACGGGGGGCGCGTTCGCGCAGCAGGCCTGGGACCCGGACGCGGCGGCGGGTTTGCAGGGTGGGACGGGCACATGGGATGGCGCCACGGCGAACTGGACGACGGATGCCGGGGCAACCAACAGCACCTATGACGGCACAACCCCGGTACCGGAGGCGATTTTTGGGACCGCTGGCGGCACCGTTACCGTAAGTGGCGCGCAAAATATTGGCAATCTGACGTTCGATGTAGATGGGTACGAAATCACAGGCAGCAGCCTGACGATGAACCCAAGTAGTAACATCGACGTAACAACCGGCGCGGCGACCATCGCATCGACGATTGCAGGAACCACTCTGACGAAAGGTGGCACCGGAACGCTTACCCTTTCCGGCGCGAACACCTACACTGGCGACACGAACGTGTACCAAGGCACGCTGGTTATAGATAGCGCCAATGCACTTGGCACCAATAATAACCGCTACATCGATGTTCAGGCGACGTCTGGTCTGGCCAGTCTCGATCTGGGCGGATTTACCATTAGCGCCAGCAACATCATCGCGAATCAAGGCGGCGGCGGGCAAACCATTTCCAACGGGACCGTTTCGGTATCTGGCACCACTCGAATTGGCGTGGGGACGATTGGTGCCGTGTTGGCCGGTGCAGGCTCCCTCCAGCGCATATCGCTCAATGCAGCTTTTACGGGTAATTTGGCGGCGGCGAATACCTATACCGGTTCAACCGATGTTCAGGGCCGTTTGATCATTACCTCCACCGGCAGCATCCTGACTACATCGTCGATTGACATTAGCGGTGCAGGCGTTTTGCGCGTGGACGGCGCTGGCGGCAACGCGATCAGCGACACGATGGCGATTACCAACGCGGGCAGATTCGAACTCTTTGGTTCAGATGAAACGATTGGGTCAATCGCGGGCACTGGCGGCATTTCGGTGGGTGCGGGCACCAACTTGATTCTAAGCGATGGAACCACTCACAGCATTGACGGCGTTATTTCTGGCGCGGGCGGGCTGACCATCAACAAATCCGGTGGGGCGGTAACGCTGAGCAGGTCCAACACCTATACTGGCACGACCACCCTGGAAGGAGGGGCGCTGACGCTTGCGAATAGTTTTGCGATTGCCGACCCCACAGTCGGCGGACTCGGCGGTGCGGTTGTCGTAAACGACGGCACTTTGAACGTAACAGCGAGCGAAACAATCGGCGCGTTATCAGGCACCGGTGGTAGTATCGTATTGACCAATTCCGCATCGCTTTTTTCAAGCGCCCGGGACAGCTCTTCACGCGAATATGCGGGAACAATTACCGGCGACGCAAATACCGCGTTTTCGAAACGTGGATCAGATAACCTTACCTTAAGCGGTGTCGTCGGCGCACCGACGGTTATCGTCGAAGGTGGAACTTTGACGCTGACCAACACCGGCAACGCGATGACGGCACTGTCGGTCGATGGGGGCCGCTTGAACATTGGTGCCACGGGAACGACGAACGGGGCCGCGATCGCAGTCGGCGGCGCGGCGACCATCGGGATTACGGGAACGGTGACCAACAGTTCTGCCATTGCCGCACCGGGAAATACCGCATTCACATTGGACGTAGACGGGGCCGATACCGCGACCCTTACCGGGGCAGTAGCCAGTGGCGGCGGTGATATCACCAAGACCGGCATCGGCACACTGAACTTGGACGGCGGGACAACGACCACTGGCGCGCTTGGTGCCACGGCTGGCGCGGTTGTTTTGGGCGGGACCAATTCGCTCGGCTCGATCGTGGCAAATGGCGGGTCGGTGACGCTTGATGCGGCGGCGGTGACGACGGTTGGCACGGCTTCGGTCGCTGATGGCACATTGACGCTGGCGGGGACGATCAACGGATTGACCGCAATCACCGTCGGTGATGGGATCGGCGCTCATGTCGATGGTGCGGATCGTTTGGTGATCGGGACGGCATTGACGGGGGCGACGACCATCACAACGATGGGGTCCGACATTGTTTACACCAGCGACAGCGGGGCGTTGATCTTGTTAAGCAGTGACGACACCCGACTTGAGGTGACGAATGCGGGCGATCTTTTCACGCAATCAGGCGAGATTTCGCAAGACGCCTCGTCGCGCCCGATTGAAAAGATCGGTGCGGGCGAATTGATCCTTTCAGTCGCCAACATCTACACTGGCGAAACCAAGGTGACCGCAGGTACGTTGAACGTGACCGGCAGTGTCGCCTCAACCCTCTTGACTGTCGAAGATACCGCCACCCTGGTCGTCGATGGCGCGGCGCTGGACGATGCTGCGGCGGTGACACTGAATGGCACCGGCAACTTGATCGTAGACAACGCAGATGAAACCATCGGCTCGCTTGCGGCGGCGAATGCAGGGTCTAGCGTGACGCTGAACGCAGGGCTGATCGTGGGGGATACGACGCCGAGCACGACGGTTGCCAGCAAGATCACCGGCGCGGGTGGGCTGACGAAACAAGGTGACGGAACCTTGGTCCTTTCAAATGAGAACACCTACACCGGTGCTACGACCGTGACCGCAGGCATTCTGGATGTCACAGGCTCCGTCGCATCAACCATGGTCAACGTCGATGGCGGCAGTTTGAAGGTGGATGGCGCATCTATTGCGAATACGGCAGCGGTTACCTTGGCTGGAACCGGGAATCTGACCCTGACAGGCGATGAGGAGGTTGGAACCCTTTCCAGCGCATCCGCCACCGCAACGGTACAGTTGAATGGTCACCAACTTGTCGCCGGAGACAACGGTGACCAGACCTTTGCAGGAGTAATTTCGTCGAACGGCGCAAACGGCGGTACATTCACCCTGCAAAAGAAAGGCAACGGAACGCTTGCCCTGACCGGGCAAAACACGTTTGCAGGGGTGATCGACGTTTTGAACAACGGAACGCTGACACTCAACAACGCGGGCGGAGATGCCATTGCAAGCACGGCCAGCATCAGGGGTGGCGGCGGAACGACCGCCAACTTCCTCACCAATGAGACAATGGGCGTGATTGACGGGGGGATAAGCATAAACCTGGGCGGCAATACCGTGACGTTGACCAATCCCGATGTCTCCGGAAACCTTTCTGGCGTTGTGTCGGGCACGGGTAGCCTAGTCAACGCTGGCGCGTACCAAACCTTGAGCGGGATCAACACCTATACGGGGTCAACAACCGTCACCGGCGGCATACTTACGCTTGCTGGCGGGCAGGCAATTGTAGACACCGGTGCGGTGGTTGTGAACGGCGGTACGCTGGCGCTTTCGGCAAACGAAACAATTGGCTCCCTGGCCGGTGCGGGCGGCGGTGTCAACCTTGTGGCAAATGCATTGACGACGGGTGGGGATGGGTCCTCAACCAGTTATGCCGGGGCCATTTCTGGCGTGGGTGGCACGTTGTCGAAGGCGGGGACCGGAAACTTTACCCTTTCCGGAACAAATACTTACACAGGCACCACGACAATCAATGGCGGCACATTGACCCTGACTACTGCCGGATCAATCGACAGCGCAACGGTGACAATCGGCGGGTCTGGAACTTTGCTCGCGCAAGGCAACAGCTTTGATGCAAGCACCGCAATTGGTAACTCCGGCGTGTTCACAGTGTCTGGCGATGAGACGGCAGGCAGTCTCGACGGTATAGGTGATGTCAATGTCAACGGCGCGGCGGTGGATCTGACCGTCGGTGGCGCCAATTCAGACATGAACATCTCTGGCATCGTTGCAGGCGACGGTGGATTGATCAAGACCGGCACCGGAGTACAAACGCTTTCGGGAGCCAACACGATCAAAAACCTGACGGTGCAGAATGGTGTCTTGCGGCTGACGGGCGACAACTCCGGCATGGTGGCCGGGGGCGGTGTGCTGGTCGCGGGCGGAGAGCTTGTGCTGGGCCACAACAACGCGGCGGGCGGTGCGGGCGGCAAGATCACCACCACCGGATCGACGATCACCTATCTTGACGGTGTGAACGATGCGACGCCGATTGCGCTCAATTCCGACACGACAAAGTTGAATGTCGCGCTGGTTGCAGAATCTGCCGAACAATCCGGCGTAATTTCAGATTTCGATGCGACGCCGCGCCCGATTGAGAAAATCGGCGCAGGAACGCTGACGCTTTCGGCCGACAATACCTATGGAAACACCGGTGTTGGCGCAGCACAGGGCACAAATGTTACAGCGGGCCGCCTGATCATCACCGGCAGCATTGATTCAAGCACGGTTTCGGTAGCCGCTGGCGCGGGCCTGACCCTGGGCAGTGTTTCGGCCTCACCCGATGGTGCGGTGAAGGATACGGCGGCGATTGTGCTGAACGGCGCGGGTGCGGACTTGACGCTGACGGCTGATGAAACCGTCGGCTCACGTGCCGCAGCCGATGGCACGTCGACTATCCAACTGGGGGCCACTTCG
>NZ_JAKDLJ010000521.1 GCF_030452865.1 Pseudorhodobacter sp. | reverse complement strand
GGCATGGTCTGTTTCGGGCTGTCCTGTGACGGTAAAGCCACCATCACCGAAACCGTTCAATTCGGCGCTTTGGGCCGCGATCTCGTGCGCCGCGCCGCGGTGGATCATGCGCTGAAAATGCTGGCGGCGGCGCTGGCGCAAATGAACTGAAGCCTGTCGCGGTCAGGTGCCGGGCTTGCCATACAGGTCCGAAGCACGGCGTTCAAAGGCGCGCACGACCCGCAACATCGCCTCATTGAACACCACTCCGATGATGCGTTGCAGGATGGCGTTCTTGAATTCGAAATCCACCATGAAATCCACCTCGCATCCGCGCTCCACATCGCGAAATCCCCAAGTGGAACGCATGAATTTGAAGGGTCCGTCAAGGTATTCGGTGTCGATCTTCTGCGCCTCGGGCCAAAGTGTCACCCGACTGCCGAAGCGTTCGCGAAACACCTTGAAGCTGATCACCAGATCCGCCTCCAGCACCTCACCGCCGTCCATCGGGTGCCGCGACCGGATGCGCGCCGCAGAGGTCCAGGGCAGGAATTCTGGATACGCCTCCACATCGGCAACAAGGCTGTACATTTGTGCAGCGGTGTAAGGCAGGTTTCTGGTTTCGGAATGGCGCGGCATTTGACAGCTATGATCCGGGGTTGGCGTGTTCTGGGGGCGTGACTTGCCTAACGCTATTGGATAAACAGGCAGCAGAAATCAAGGGAATACCATGGCAACGAGACCTTATGTCATCGACCAGATGATCTCCGCCAAATCCATCGCGGCCCGGATCGAGGAGCTTGCCGCCGAAATCCGCACGCGATTCGCCGGCACCGACAAGCTGATCGTGGTCGGCCTGTTGCGCGGCTCCTTCGTGTTCATCGCCGATCTGGTGCGGGAGTTGGACCTGCCGGTGGAGGTTGATTTTCTCGAAGCCTCAAGCTATGGCGACGGGATGCGAAGCAGCCGTGAGGTGCGTATCCTCAAGGACTTGCGCGGTGAAATTGCGGGGCGCGATGTGCTGGTGGTCGAGGATATCGTTGACACCGGCTTCACCCTGCATCATGTTCTGCACCTGCTGCGGTCGCGCAACCCGGCGCGGATGGAAGTGTGTGTGCTGCTGGACAAGCCGACCCGGCGTGAGGTCGACATCAAGGCGACATGGACCGGGTTCGAGATTCCCGATGAATTCGTGGTCGGCTACGGCATTGATTTCGCCCAACGCAACCGCAACCTGCCCTTCATCGGCAAGGTGCGCTTCACGGATACGGGGGAATGAACTCCCTTTGGCTGTTGCGGATGCAACGCTGGTTGCGCCATCCGCCGTCGGCGGCGCGGGTCAAGCTGGTGTTCGGCGTTATCCTCGCCTGTCTGCTGCTTGTCGGGTATGAGCATTTCTTTGGCTGGCCGGAATGGTTGACACTGAATGGCGGCGGGCGGGGGCATCGGCTCCCCCGGTTGTGACCGGGCGGCGCTTGTCAGATGCCGCGCGAACGGGCAAAGTCAGGAATTGTCCTTGCCGGAAGGAAACCCGATGCGCTTTTTGACCGCCGCAGCCATTCTTGCCGTGATCGGAGGCGGCGTGTTCTGGTTTGTGACCGCGCCAAAACCGCTGGACCCAAGCGCGACGGCAAGCCTGACCGGCGATGCGACCCACGGCGAACAAGTATTCTGGGCGACCGGTTGCGCGTCTTGCCATATGGCCGAGGGTGCCAAAGGGGACGCGCAACTGATGCTGTCGGGCGGGCAAGCCTTCCCTTCCGATTTCGGCACCTTCCGCGCCCCCAATATCACCCCCGACCCGACATTCGGCATTGGTGGCTGGTCACTTGAGGCATTCGCCAATGCGGTCACGCGCGGGGTGTCGCCCAAAGGCCAGCATTACTACCCCGCCTTCCCCTACAATGCCTATAACAAGATGAAATTGCAGGACATCGCCGATCTCAAAGCCTTCATGGATACCCTGCCGCCGTCCGCCGTTCCAAGCCAGCCGCATGCCGTGGGCTTCCCCTTCAACATCCGCCGCTTGCTGGGCGGCTGGAAATTCCTGTTCGTCAGTGATGGCTGGGTGATCAAGGGCGATCTGACACCTGAGGAAACCCGTGG
>NZ_JAKDLJ010000106.1 GCF_030452865.1 Pseudorhodobacter sp. | reverse complement strand
AGTTTGACCGGCCCGCCGTCACCGTCAAACGGCCCGAGGCGGCATCTTCGGCCAGATTGACCAGCGCACCGTCGGGCAGCTTGCGCACGATTTCATGCAACATCACGGCGGAAACCGTGGTTGACCCTGCGCGTTCGACGATAGCGGAGGCGCGGTCCACCACTTCTATATCCAGATCGGTTGCGCGGAAAGAAACGCTGTCGCCAACCGCCTCGATCAGTACATTCGCAAGAATCGGAATGGTGTTGCGCCGTTCGACCACGGATTGGGCCTGACTTACCGCTTTCAAAAGCGCGCCGCGTTCGATGCTGATCTTCATGTTCCGTCCCTTTAACCCGTCTTTTCGTCCCCGCAGGGACGCAGAAGTTAGCGTTTTTCAGCAATTTCACAAGGGATATGCCGCCCCGACGCCGCTCACAAGCGGCAAAACCGCCGGTTCCGTGGTTTTTGCAACCCGGTTTGCGCGTTTCGTGTCAACTTTGAAGCAACCGCTTGAGTATTTGCAGATCATCCGAAAGTTGGCTGTCGGAGGTGAGCAGTTCTTCGATTTTCCTGACCCCGTGCATGATTGTGGTGTGGTCGCGTCCCCCAAAGCGTCGCCCGATATCGGGCAGGCTGCGCGAGGTCAGAGCCTTTGACAAATACATCGCAATCTGCCGGGGCCGCGCGATTGTGCGCACCCGCTTTGGTCCGATCATATCTGATAGCCGGATGTTGAAATGCTCCGCCACCTTGCGCTGAATCTCCTCTATCGTGATCTTGCGATCCGAGGCGCGCAGGATGTCTGCAAGGCAATCTTGGGTCAGATCCAGCGTGATTTCGCGGCCGACAAGGCTGGCAAAGGCGAAAAGCCGGGTCAGCGCGCCTTCCAGAACGCGGACATTGGTGGAAATGCGATGGGCAAGGAATTCCAGCACGCCCGGCGCAATCGCCAGATCGCGGTATTGGGTATGATAGAATTCGGCCTTTTGCTGAAGGATACCCAAACGCAATTCATAATCGGTTGGGTGCAGGTCAACGACCAGGCCGCATTGCAGCCGTGATTTGATCCGCTCTTCCAGACCTTTTATTTCGCCCGGCGCGCGATCGGCGGAAATGATGATCTGTTTGTTCTGGTCCACCAATGCGTTGAAGGTGTGAAAAAACTCCTCCTGCGTGGAATCCTTGCCGGCGATGAATTGCACGTCATCGACCATCAAAACATCAACAGAGCGGAACAGCTCCTTGAAATCCATCACCTGACGTTCG
This sequence comes from Pseudorhodobacter sp., assembly GCF_030452865.1. Lineage (GTDB taxonomy): Bacteria > Pseudomonadota > Alphaproteobacteria > Rhodobacterales > Rhodobacteraceae > Pseudorhodobacter. Next base: position 8,578 of record NZ_JAKDLJ010000106.1, on the reverse strand, counting down.
CGCAAAGCTTGAACGAAACGGTACATGAACTGTTCGGCAGAAAGGTAAAGCACGCGCAGATCGGGTTGGCGGGTTTGCAGCTCATGCGCGATGGCATGCATCAGATGGGTTTTGCCCAGGCCGACACCACCATAAAGAAACAGCGGGTTGAAAGTGACGGGGCCGCCTTCGGCAACACGGCGCGCGGCGGCATGGGCCAATTCATTCGGTTTGCCGACGACGAAACTGTCAAAGGTGAAGCGCGAATCAAGCGGCGCGCCGGGAACATCGTCCTCCCGCGTGGGGCGTTTGTTGGCAGTTTCGACGGGTTGCGCATTGACGGCGCGCGCGGGTTGCGCTGCTGTCGCATGCTCCGGGGTGAACTCCAGCCGTTCCACGTCGGCACCCGAGCGGTGGAGTTGCAGCAGTATCTTGTCAGCAAAGTTGCGCGACACCCAATTTCCGAAGAAATTGGTGGGGACCGCGAAACTGGCAACCCCATTGCGCAGGTTCGACAGTTTGAGCGGTTCAATCCACGTCAGGTAATTGTCCTTGCCAACCTGCTTGCGCAGGTTTTCCCGTATCTCAAGCCAACCGTCGTTCGTCATACAGTTTCCGTTCTTCGCTTTCCCAGGATGCCGACAGGCAACCAGTCCCCTGCGCGACGCAATCGACCCGGATCGGTCGGCCCTGTGGCCAGACCGAAAAGCAAAAACGCCAAGCCGACTGACATCCGCCAGATCGGTTGGAAACCTTATTCGCAGACAGCTGGTATTAATCAGCCGACGGCAACAGGCTTAACCCGTTCGACAGCAAAAGGCACCGCTCGGAAGCGGGGCAAACAAGCCTTGAAACCATCAGAACGCGGTCACGTCTTATCCCCCAGGACGAAGTGAATCGCATCCTGACGCTACCAACCGGATCGGGGGCGCTGCAACCGATCTTATCTGTTGACAGTGAATTGATTTGACCGAATCTAGGGTAGGCTGACATTTCGGCAACGCCACCCGATTTTCTGGTTTTTTCATGAAAAAAGACACGCCTTTGGGGCGTGCCTTTTGATCGAATTTGTCGGTTGTCGGCGCGCCCGGATACTCAGGCTTCGGTCTTGGCAAGCCCGTTGACGCGCGATGCCAAGCGCGAGATTTTGCGCGAAACAGTGTTTTTGTGCAGAACGCCTTTGGTCACGCCACGCGCCAGTTCCGGCTGGGCAGTTTTCAGCGCAGCGGCAGCAACGGATTGATCGCCGGATGCGATGGCTTCTTCGACCTTGCGCAGGAAAGTGCGGATGCGCGAACGACGCGCCTTGTTCACAGCGGTACGGGCGTCAGCCTGACGGGCGCGCTTTTTGGATTGGGAGGTGTTAGCCATCGGTCAGAATTCCTATCGTCTCGGTCATTTATGTTTCGGTTTGCACAAAAGTCCCAAGACTTCCGCCCATATCAGGGGAATTGATTCTTGCCTTAAGCGGGCCCACGCGCATGTCAGTCGCGGCGTATAAGGCAAGAATCAGGGATTGTGAAGGGCCAACTTCATCGGTCGCGGAATTGTGGTGTGCGTTTTTCAAGGAAGGCCGCCATGCCTTCTTTCTGATCTTCGGTTGCAAACATCGAATGGAACAAGCGGCGCTCAAACAGCAGACCTTCGCTCAATGTGGTTTCATAGGAGCGGTTGACCGCCTCCTTCGCCGCCATTGCCGTGATCATCGACTTTTCGGTGATCTTGGTCGCGGCTTTGCGCGCTTCTTCCATCAGGTTCTTGGCGGGGACGACGCGCGAAACAAGACCGCAGCGCTCCGCCTCCGCCGCATCCATGTTGCGACCGGTCAGGTGCATGTCCATGGATTTGGATTTGCCGATGAAACGGGTCAATCGCTGGCTGCCACCGAAACCGGCGATGACGCCAAGGTTGATTTCGGGTTGGCCGAATTTGGCGGTGTCGGCGGCGATGATAAAATCGCAGGCCATCGCCAACTCGCAGCCGCCGCCCAGGGCGTAGCCGGCGACCGCGGCGATGATCGGTTTGCGGATCTTCAGAATTGCATCGCTGATGCCGCCGAACAGATTCTCGCTGTAAGCCTCCACAAAGGTCTTTGCCGCCATCTCCTTGATGTCAGCGCCCGCCGCAAAGGCTTTTTCCGACCCGGTGACAATGATGCAACGCACCTTGTCATTCTCTTCCGCGGCTTGCAGCACCGTCGCGAGTTCCTCCAGCATTTTGGAATTCAATGCATTCAGCGCCTCGGGCCGGTTCAGGCGAATCAGGGCAATATAATCCTCGATCTCAACGATCAGTGTTTCATAGGCCATCTGAGCATCCTTTGGCTTGTCCTCGGGCCGGACTCTGTAACAGGCCCGTGCGCAGGATCAAGTCATCTCTGACAGTGGGGACAGAAGAAGGACGATCGCCCGGATTGGGCGATGCGTTGAATCGTGCCACCGCAACCAGGGGTGGAGCACGTCGCACCCTCGCGGCCATAGGCCCGGAAACGGTGCTGGAAATAGCCAAGGCCGCCATCGGCCTGACGGTAATCCTTTAGCGAAGATCCACCGGCCGTTATCGCCTCGTCCAGCACTTCGCGGATCAGCACAACAAGGGATGCGACGAGCGTGGGTTCAATATCACCCGCACGGCGCGCGGGGTGCAGATGCGCGCGGTGAAGTACTTCACAAACATAGATATTCCCGAGGCCGGCGACGATATTCTGATCCAGAAGCGCGGATTTGATCGGCGTGTTTTTGCCCTGCAGGCGGCCCGCCAGATAGTCCTGGTGGAAGGCATTTCCAAAAGGTTCCGGCCCGATATTGGCAAGTAGCGGATGGGCATCGCCCAGCGCCGTATCCAGCAGGTCCATCGCACCAAAACGCCGCGCGTCGTTGAAGGTGATGCGTGCCCCGTTCGACATATCCAGCACGACATGATCATGTTTTTCGGGGGAGGGATGGTCGTGATGGAATTCCCCCACCGTCAGCCCGGAAATCAGCATTCGCCCTGACATGCCCAGATGGATGAGCAATGATTCCCCGGTGGACAGATCCGCCAGAATGTATTTCGACCGCCGCCGCAAACCGTTGACCTTAGCGCCGGTCAGCCGTTCTGCCATGCGCGGAGGGAACGGCCAGCGCAGATCGGGGCGATTGATTGCGGCTTGGGTTATGGTTTGACCCGTCATCGCGGGTTCCAACCCACGGCGGACGGTTTCAACTTCGGGCAGTTCGGGCATGTTGCGCCTTTTGGACAGATGGGCGCATTGCAGCGCCACGCCTACCCCCTATAAAGAGGGCCAGGCGACCAATCGCAAGAGTGCAGTGAGCAATGCCATGACCGAGAGCAACGACAAGACCACCCATTTCGGGTTTCAAACCGTCGATGAGGGCGCGAAAGCCGGGATGGTGCATGGCGTTTTCACACGCGTTGCCAGCAAATATGACGTGATGAATGACGCGATGTCCTTTGGCATCCATCGGATCTGGAAAGATGCGATGATGGATTGGCTTGCACCGCGACCGGGGCAAAAGCTGCTGGATGTCGCGGGCGGGACTGGGGATGTGGCGTTCCGCTTCCTCAAACGCGCGCCGGGCGCGACCGCCACGGTTTGCGATATGACCGAAAGCATGTTGGTGGAAGGGCGCAAGCGGGCGGAAGCGGCCAGCATGGCGGATGCGCTCGATTGGGTGGTGGGCGATGCGATGGCGCTGCCGTTTGCAGCGAACAGCTTTGACGTTTACACAATCTCTTTCGGGATACGCAACGTGACGCGGATCAATGATGCGTTGGCGGAGGCGTATCGCGTGCTGCGCCCCGGTGGGCGCTTGATGGTGCTCGAATTCAGCCAACTGCCGAATCCGATGATGCAGAAAGCCTATGACATCTATTCGTTCAACGCGATTCCGCTGATGGGGCAGGTGATCGCGAATGACCGTGACAGCTATCAATATCTGGTGGAAAGCATCCGCAAATTCCCCGATCAAGAGACGTTTGCAGCGATGATCCGCGACGCCGGGTTCGCGCAGGTGAAATACCGCAACCTGACGATGGGGGTTGCGGCGCTCCATTCCGGCTGGAAGCTCTGAATGCGCGGCCCGCATAACATCATCCGCCTTGTGCGGACCTTGGCGACCTTTGAACGAACCGGCGCGATTGGCGTTGTGCTGGAGGCGTTCGAGGCGCCGCCGCGGTTACGCTTTGTCGCGCGCGTTTTGGGCTGGCCGTTCAAATGGCTCGGCCTTCGCGGCGATCCAGCCTTGCCTTCGGTCACGCGGGCGCTGACCGCACTTGGCCCTGCCTATATCAAATTCGGCCAGATCCTCAGCACGCGGCCCGATGTTGTAGGTGATGAACTGGCGCTGCAACTTCAATATCTGCAAGACAAGTTGCCGCCCTTCCCCATTTCCGTAGCGAAAGAGATGGTCGCGGAGGAATTGGGCCTGCCGGTGGATGAGGTCTATTCCGCATTTTCGGAACCGGTCGCTGCCGCCTCCATCGCGCAGGTGCATCAGGCGCGTCTGGCAGATTCGGGCAAGACGGTGGCGGTGAAGGTGCTGCGACCTGGTATTGAACGCGCTTTTCGCAAGGATATCGACGCTTTTTACTTTGCCGCGGGCGTGATCGAATTTCTGTCCCCCGCCTCACGTCGCTTGCGACCGATGGATGTCGTAAAGCATTTTGACGGTGTGGTTCAGGGGGAACTTGATCTAAGGCTCGAATCCGCCGCCGCGGGGGAGTTTGCGGCGAATACGGTTGATGATCCGGGGTTTCAGGTGCCAAAACCGGTCTGGGATCTGTCGGGACGCCGCGTGTTGACGATGGATTGGGCCGAAGGCATCAATCTGGCCGACAACGCGGCAATAGATGCGCAGGGGGTGGACCGCCGCGTGTTGGCTACCCGCGTGCTGCAACTTTTCCTGCAACATGCGCTGCGCGACGGCTATTTCCATGCCGACATGCATCAGGGCAACATGAAAGTTGCACAGAATGGCGACATCATCGCCTATGATTTCGGGATCATGGGGCGGCTTGATGAATACACCCGCCGGGTCTATGCCGAGATTCTGTTCGGCTTCATAAAGCGCGATTACCGTCGGGTGGCGGAGGTACATTTTGAGGCGGGCTATGTCCCCGCCGACCGCGATATTGATGAATTCGCCCGTGCGCTGCGTGTGGTGGGGGAGCCGATCTTCGGCATGGATGCGACGCGGATTTCGATGGCGCGACTGCTCACCTACCTGTTCGAGGTGACGGAGCGTTTCGGGATGGAAACCCGGACGGAATTGATCCTGTTGCAGCGTACGATGGTCGTGGTCGAAGGCGTCGCCCGCAGTCTGGACCCGCAGATCAACATCTGGCACGATGCCCGCCCGGTGGTGGAGGCGTATATCAAGGACAACGTAGGTCCAAAGGCTCTGCTGCGCGATTTGCAGAAAACAGCTCTGGTTCTGGCGCGATTCGGGCCAAAGCTGCCGGGTCTGGTGGAGGCGCAACTGGTACGTCAAGCAACACCGCATGAACCCGTCCGGTCGCGCCGAAAGGTGCATCCGGTGCTGTGGGTTCTGCTGGGGGCAGGGCTGGCCCTGGCGGGCGTTCTGTTGGGTCAAAAAATCTAGAGCGCGCGTAGCACCGTGTTGCAATGGCGCGCGCGGTTTTGCGTCAGACGCCCCCGCGCAGTCCTGATACATCTTGTGCCGCAATCGTAATCCCGCCTGTCAGAACAAGGCGATGGCCAGCCGGGCCGGTCTGAACCTCCTCAATCCGGGCATAATGTGTGACGGGCGTAACCGCGATCTGCTCTCCCTCGCGATAACTTTCCAACGAAAGTGTATAAGCACCAGCAGGCACCGGCGCACCTGTGATATCCTGCCCATGCCAAAGGTAGGGCGCGTCTCCCAGCGGGATGTCTTCTCGCGCAACCACATTGCCCGCGGCATCACTGGCCACCAGAACCGCTCGATCCGCCCCGACGTTCGGTGTTGGTGACACGCTGACTGGGGCGCCGCTCAGGTAAACCGGCGCGGTCGTCCTCGCCTCCTGTCCCACCCAAGGCGCAAGCTGCGCCATGCCTTGCATGTTCATCAGACCAGCCAATGCGTCCAGCTTCTGATTGGTCAGCGTTTGCTGTTCGACACTGGAGAACGTGGCAAGCTGCACCGCGTAATCCGAGGAATCAATCGGGTTCAACGGATCCTGATTCTGCATCTGGGTGGTGAGCATCTTCAGAAAGGTGTCGAAATCGGACGAAATCTTCGTCTTCCCACTGTCTTGTTTTGTGAACTGGGGGGATGCGGTGCTTTGTGAAATTTCCATGGGGTTCCTTTCTGAAATCCTGCGTCAGACGCGCAGGTCGAGCGTTTTGCCGTTTGGCCGCGCTGAGGTGGTTTGCGTTGGTTCCATCGCAGGGGCCACGAGGAAGCCATGCGGATGATCGTCTTTGTCGGGGCGAGAGTTCGCACCGGGCTGCCCGCCCCCCCAACCGCCAAAACTGAAGGACGCCGCTGAAAAACCGGATTGACGCAACTCCGCCCCGAATGTTTCGATATTCCGCCGCAGCAGATCGAGCGTTTCCGGGCGTTCGGCGCGCACCAGAATACGGATGCCATCACCCTCGGGCTGAAGGTGCAGACGAATCCGGCCCAACTCCTCCGGCGCGAGCGTAAGTTCAAGGGCCAGCGGTTTTTCCGAATTTGCGTGTTCCCGAATTGCCGCCGGAATGTGTTGAACCGTGACCGAAGGGCTGGGGTGCGGTTGAGCCGTGGTCGTGATGGCATTGGCGGGTGGCATCAACGATCGTTCGTTTGTCGGTGCGGGGGCATATTGAAATTCGGGGATGTATTGTGCCGGGCGGTCCACCGCCAGCGCTTTCGGCGTCGCGATGTCTCGGCTGTGCAGCCCGGCCTTTCCAATGGCCTGATCCTGTAATGCGGTGACGATATGTGGCAGATTTTCGGCATTATTGGCAGCGTCACCGGATACCATCGCAGATACAAGCGGTGATTCTTTCAGATCAAAGGGGGTTTGCTGCGCAACTGGTTCCGACATCTGCAGGCGGCGAATCGAAACCACCGCGGGGACCGTGACGTTGGATTGTATTTGTGTCGCTGCACCTGAGGCGTTTTCTGCGCGCGGGCGCAGCATTTCCGGATTCGAAACCTGGGAATACTGCGCAACCATCATCACAAGATTCCGGGTTGCAACTGGCGTCGTTGAGTCGTCAGATTGCTGAAGCGGGGTCGCCGGGCTTGTCGCCGCGCTTGTCGCCGCGCTGCGGTATGGTTCTTCCTGTGCTTTTGTCGCAATGGGCTGCACAATGGCCAAATCGTCGCTGTCGGAGGCGTCCGGCGCAGCGCGCTGTCCGGGGACCGATTGCGTCGGGGTCTGGCCGTCAGTTGGCTGCCCGGCGAGGTGTCGCGGCAGGCATAGCACAGCGTTTTCTGCGGCGTTCGGTGTCGCAGCGCGATCAATCACCCCCGGTTCCGCAGAGTTTGGCGTGGCGGCCGTGGGCATGTGCATCGGGCCCGGTTCCACAGGTCGATATTCCGCATCTGCTCCACGTTTTGCCTGAACTCCCAACGGCGCCGGAACGGGTGCCGCACCGCGATCCGACATGTCTTCGGCCAGCAGCAATCTACGGGAGACTTCTATGTCTGAGCGCTGGAGTGGGGATATTGTTGCAGGTAGGTCGGAGGCGGAGGTCAACAGTTGCGCATTCCCTGTCGGCGCGGGACTTTTGGCCTGAGTTTGCCCTGTCGCGTGGCTTTCCACAGCGTTTGTGGTGCCTTCACTAGGTGTCGGCACCAGAATCGGCGGTGTCGCCGGCTGGTTTTCGGACCGGTCGTCACAACCGTCAATCGCTGCTGCCCGGCTTGTCGCCGCAGGCCCATTACCCCGTGTCATATCCGGCACGAGATTGCGTTGCGCGGTCGTTTCCTGCGCTGTGCCAACCATGCCCGCGACATCCGCCGCCGGCCAGAGAAAATCGTCCAATCCAAGCCGGACAGGAAGCGGCGGTGCTGGCATCTCGGTCGGTCCGTCGGCTTCCGCGCGGTTCTGCGTTCCTGTAACCTCCGCTACCGGGACCGCAATGGTTGACAGCGCGACACTTTCCACCATCAGCGCCATAAATGCACCATCCCCAGTGCTTGCCCCGGTCCGCACAGGTGGAGCAGTTCCCTGCCGGTGCGAGCCTGCCGATGTGTGGTGGTCGATGTTGATCATGCCGAATCCCGCCGTCCGTCTTTGTCCACCCTCACTATCTGCGCAACTGGTTACCGCTTGTTTACCGTGTGGCCTCACAATGTAGAAAATCCAACCGAATGAGGCTTCCTATGACCCCCAGTATCCCTACCAGCGCGCGATCCGTTTCACTGACACCTCCGTTGCCACCCAAAAATCCCTTGCGTGAAAAAGCGGCGGAACTGGAAACCGCCTTTCTCGCGGAGATGTTGGGTTTTGCAGGTCTCGGCACCGCGCGGGAGAGTTTTGGCGGTGGGATCGGGGAGGAGCAGTTCTCGTCTTTCCTGCGGCAGGAACAAGCCGCCGCGATGGTGAAAGCGGGTGGGATCGGATTGACCGAGGTGTTGTTCCGGGCCCTGCCTGCGCGCGAAGG
>NZ_JAKDLJ010000520.1 GCF_030452865.1 Pseudorhodobacter sp. | reverse complement strand
GTCATTTCACGGAGATCCTCGGGTCGATCAGGGTGTAGATGATATCCACCACGAAATTGATCACGACGAAGATCAGCGCCACGATCATCAGATAGACGACGATCACGGGGCGGTCGGCGCGGTAGATGCTGTCGATCAGCAGCTTGCCCATGCCGGGCCAAGAAAAGATCGTCTCGGTAATGGTGGCAAAGGCGATCAGATCGCCAAGCTGCAACCCGAAGATCGTCACGACCGGGATCAGCGCGTTTTTCAGCCCGTGCTTATAGAGCACATCGCGGCGCGTCGCCCCTTTGGCCCGCGCGAATTTCATGAAGTCCTGTCGCCCCACCTCCATCATCCCCGCCCGCGTCATCCGCAGCAAAATCGCCATTGTCGCCAGCGACAACGTAACCGCGGGCAGGATGATGTGGTGCCACCCATCCCATGTCAGCAGGCTGAGCCGGATGCCGAACAGCATTCGCGTGTCGCCGCGACCGGAGGAAGGAAAAATGCCCCAATGCACCGCGAACAGATAGATCAGCACCATGCCGACCCAGAATCCGGGCAGGGATATCCCCAGAAGGGAGCCTGCCATGATGGTCCGGCTGATGCGGCCATGTGGGTTTGCCCCGGCATATACGCCAAGGGGAATCGCGACGACCACCGCCAGAACCATCGCCACCAGTACCATTTCCGTCGTGGCGGGCAGGCGTTCAAGGATCAGCGTCATCGCCGGTTGGCGAAATACGTAGGAGCGGCCGAAATCGCCGTGCGCGATGCTGCTCAGGAATTTCCAGTATTGCACCGGCAGTGAATGATCGAGGCCAAGCAGCCGGCGGGCCTGTGCAATCTCGGCATTGGTCGCGTCGATGGGGACAACCATGAATACCGGATCGCCGGTAAAGCTCATGATCGCGAAAACGATCAGCGACACTACCCATAGCACGAGAGTCATTTGTATCAGACGTTTGAGCAAATAGCCTGTCATCGGTCGCGGCCACTTTCGAGGAAGGGAAAGCCCGGCAGGGGTGACCCGCCGGGCTTGTTTCAGAGACGCTTATTCAACGTCCATGTCATAGGCCCAGATGAACTTGTCGACGCGGGGTTCCATCACGATGCCTTTGCGGGTGGCATATAGTCCTGCTCATAATGCAAGGGGATCATCGGGATATCGGCAATCAGGATCTTGGTCGCATCTTGCAGATAGGCATCGCGCTGCTTCACATCCGGCGTCGAATCCGCCTTGTCGACCAAGGCATCCATCTCCGGGTTGGAATAGGAGCCGCGATTGACCTGACCATAGCCTTCCTTCTTGTCGCGGGTGTAAAACAATGCGCCATACATCGACCCTGCATCGCCCGAAGGCACGTCCCAACCGCTCATGATGAAGCTGGATTTTTCGGTAGGCACCCGGATGTAGCCCCAGAAATTCGACTTCGGCATGATGTTCAGCTTCAGCGTGATGTTGATTTTTGCCAACATCGCGGCAATGGCCTGCGCGATTTGTGCGTCATTGACGTAGCGGTTGTTGGTGGCATCCAGCGTCATGGTGAACCCGTCGGGATAGCCCGCATCGGCCATCAATGCCTTGGCCTTGTCGATATCGACCGCATAAATCTCGTGGAAATCCATACCTTTGACATAGCCCAGGTGTGACGACGGCACATATTGTTCGGAGCGGGTGGCAAGCCCGTTCATCACAACCTTGTCGATGGCGTCAACGTCAATCGCCCGCGCAATCGCTTCGCGCACGCGCTGATCGGTCATCGGGTTCGGGCCGTCGATGGTGGGCGATTTCTCGCGCATATCCATCGCCAACACGACGTTCAACAGGGAAGGGCGGGTCAGCACGGTGAACTTGTCGTCCTGCTTCACCCGGTCCACATCGCGCACCGCCAAATCCTGAATCACATCCACTTCGCCGGTCAACAGAGCGGCGGTGCGGGTGGCGGGGTTGGTGATCGGGCGGAAAGTCACGGTCTTGATCTTTGGCGCGCCAGCCCAGTAATCGTCATTGGCGGTCAGGACCAGTTTTTCTTCTTTGATCCATTGATCGAGCTTGTAAGGCCCGGTTCCCATCGGCTTCAGGTCCATCCCCTCATCCCCGGTGG
>NZ_JAKDLJ010000105.1 GCF_030452865.1 Pseudorhodobacter sp. | reverse complement strand
GCCGCGATATCCTGCGCTCCATGGGGCGGGCGGGCAAAAGCGATCTGCATTTGCAGCGCGCGCCTTTGGGGGCCGTGCTGCGTGAGGCGGCCGAACCGCATCTGGGCCGCGGCAAGGAGGTGATCTTTGATCTGCGCGAGGCGCGGGGTGCAGACAGCGCACAGCCGGTTATTCTGCGCAAACCCGAAGTGATCCATGGCTTGCGAAACCTGATCCAGAACGCCGTCGATTTTGCCAAGACGACGGTTTGGGTTGACGCGGAATGGGATGAAGATCAGCTTTTGCTGCGTGTGGTGGATGATGGCGACGGTTACCCCACGCATATTCTTGGCCGGATCGGTGACCCGTTTGTCAGCCGTCGCGGCGGCATTCGCCCCTCACATCCGCGCCCGGGATATGAGGGTATGGGCCTTGGACTGTTCATCGCGAAAACCTTGCTTGAACGTTCCGGCGCGGAACTGTCCTTTGCCAACGGCACCGATCCGTTCCTGACCAGCGCCGAACGGCCCGCCCGCTGTGGTGCAATCGTCGAAGTGATCTGGCGGAAGGCCGATATCGTCGTGAGCGACCAAGGCAGTCTTGGCGCGAACACGCCGATTGAGGCGTGAATTCCGCAGCCATATTTTACAATGACTGAAAGTCAGTGTCCGATTGAGCGGGCGAGGCCGTTCTGAAGCCCGGCCGCAACGTCAATGCGCGCCTGCGCTGGAATTGACTTTGTTGCTGTGGCATAGGACTGCTGATGGGCCAGCGTTCTGCAAGGTCATGTCAGACGCGCCGCCAAATCTTTGATCCGGGAATTGCATATGTTCAAACGCCTTTTCATCGCAATTGTTCTTTTGGGCCTGATCGTGGGTGGCATCGTCTTTTTCAATCAGTTCCGTGCCAAGATGATCGCGCAGTATTTCGCGACTATGAAGCCGCCTGCGGTTGCCGTTTCGGTTGTGACCGCCAAGCCGATTGTGTGGAAGTCCGGGATTGATGCGATTGGCACCGCGCTGTCTGCCCATGGCGTGGATCTGGCAGTGGAAGCCGCCGGGTTGGTGCAACAGATTTATTTCAAATCCAATGACAAGGTGACAAAGGATCAACGCCTTGTGCAAATCGACGACCGAATCGAACGCGCGGATCTGGGCGCGGCCAAGGCATCACTCGATCTGGCTATCACGCAATTGACCCGCAACAAGACCTTGCAGGAACGCGGCATCAGCACGACCAACACTGTCGACACCGCCGAAGTGCAGGAAAAAAGCGCGCGGGCGCAGGTTGCGAAACTGACCGCAATTCTGGACCAGAAAGAAATGCAGGCACCGTTTGCCGGTGTCATCGGCATCTCGCAGATTGAGACCGGGCAATATGTGACGCCCGGCACCATCTATGCCACCTTGCAGAATCTTGATGAAATGCAGGTCGACTTTACTTTGTCGGAACAACAGATGGGGCCGGTTGCGATAGATACGCCGGTGACGGCGAAAACCGAGGCAGGGGATTTGAGCTTTTCAGGCAAGATCATCGCGATTGAGCCGCGCGTCGATCCGGTTTCGCGTCTTGTGACCCTGCGCGCCCTGATCGAGAACCCGGAGGGTAAACTTTTCCCCGGCCAGTTTTTGCGAATCAGCGTGGCCTTGCCGCCCGAAGATGGCGTGCTTGTCTTGCCGCAAACGGCTGTCACTTCCAGCCTTTATGGCGATTCGGTCTTTGTGGTGCGCAAGGGTGAAGAGGACGCGCTGACGGTCGCGCAGGTCTTCGTCAAGATTGGCCGACGGTCTGGCGGCATGATGGAAGTGCGCGACGGGATCAAGGCGGGGGATGAGGTGGTCAACGCCGGGCAGAACCGTCTGACCGGGGGTGCTGCGGTTGTTATCGACAACAGCGTTTCGCCCACGGCAGCGGCGGAGGAATAGGGAACCGATATGCATTTCTCGGAGATCTTTATCCGCCGCCCCGTGTTGGCTTCGGTCCTTGCGGCACTGATCATTCTGTTGGGCCTGCAATCCATTTTCAACCTGCCGCTGCGTCAGTATCCGGAGGTGGAGGAAACCGTGGTCACGATCACCACGATCTATCCCGGTGCCGCGCCTGAACTGATTCAGGGCTTCATCACCGCGCCCATCGCCTCAGCGGTCTCCACCACCGAAAATATCGACTATGTGACCAGCCAGTCACGACCGTCTGCCTCGGTGGTTTCGGTGCAGATGAAGCTGGGCGCGAATTCAGACGCGGCCTTGACCGAGGTGCTGTCCAAGGTGCAGCAGGTGCGCGGGAAATTGCCCGGTGCCGCCGAGGATCCGGTGATTACCAAAGGCACCGGGCAAACCTTTGCGCTGATGTATCTTGCGGCGCAAAACCCGAACATGACGCAGGAACAACTGACCGAATATCTGGAACGCGTGGTGCAACCGCGCGTCTCGACGATTGAGGGCGTCGCGGAAATGCAGATCATCGGCGCGGCAAACTATGCCATGCGGGTCTGGATTGATCCGCAAAGGTTGGCGGCGCGTGGCGTGACGGCGAGTGAGGTTCTGGGGGCAATCCGCGCCTCCAACTTTCTGTCCGCGCCGGGCAAGACTGAAAACGAGTATGTTTCCTACTCCATCAGCCTCGCCTCGACCCTGCAAAGCGCCGAGGCGTTCGGCGCACTGCCTGTCTCCAGTGGCAAGACCGGGGTTGTGCGTCTGCGCGATGTCGCCAAGGTGGAACTTGCGTCCAAAGACCAGCAAGAGATCGTGACCTTTGATGGCAAAACAGGCACTTTCATCGGCATCACCGCCACACCCGCCGCGAACCCGTTGACCACGGCGCAAGCGGTCCTCACGGAACTTCCCGCGCTCAATGCCAGCTTGCCGGAAGGCATGACGTTGAAACTGGTTTACGATTCGACAGAGACAATCAGCGCCTCAATCTACGAGGTATTCAAGACGATCGCGGAAGCGGTCTCGATTGTGGTTGTCGTGATCATCCTGTTCCTCGGCTCCTTCCGGTCTGTCCTGATGCCCATCGTGACGATTCCGCTGTCGCTGATCGGGGTTTGTACGGTGCTTCTGGCGCTGGGTTATTCGATCAATCTTCTGACACTTCTGGCGATGGTTCTGGCAATCGGGCTGGTGGTGGATGATGCGATTGTGGTGGTTGAAAACATCCACCGTCATATCGAAGAGGGGCTAAGTCCGGCGCGGGCCTCCATCGTCGGGATGAAGGAGATCAGCGGCGCGGTGGTCGCGATGACGATCACGCTCGCCGCCGTATTGGCGCCGCTTGCATTTACCGGCGGGCTTACCGGCGCGCTCTTTGCCGAATTTGCGCTGGCGCTTGCGGGTGCTGTGGTGATTTCCGGTGTAGTGGCGTTGACCATCACGCCCACGATGGCCGCGCGGTTGCTGACCGACGGCGAGCCAGGGCGGTTTCAGCGCGTGGTCGACCGCACCGCCGACCGGCTGGCGAACTGGTATGAACGGCGGGTGTCGTCGTCGCTCGATTATCGGCCCGTCACCATTCTGATGGTGCTGGCGTTGCTCGGTGTCACCCTGTTCATGTTCCAGAACACTACGACGGAACTGGCACCGGAGGAGGACCAAGGCGCATTGTTCGCCTTCCTCAATGGCCCGCGCTACGCGACCACCGATTACACCTCGCTGTATATCGACGCGGTGGACAAATCGACGGCAGACATTCCAGAAGTCGATCTCGGCTTTTCCATCGCAGGTTTCGGCGGCGCGAACAATACCGGCATCTATATCTGGGCCTTGAAAGACTGGTCGGACCGGACCCGCAGCCAGAAAGAAGTTCAGGGTGAGATTCAAGCCCGTCTGGGCAAAAGCACCGGTTTGCAGGGTTTCGTCTTTGCGCCCCCTACCTTACCGGGTGCTGGTGGCGGCTTGCCGGTGTCGCTGGTGATCCAGTCGATCTATGCGCCCGAACGGGTGGTGGAGATTGCCGAAGAAATCCGCAAGAAAGCCATGGCATCCGGCCGCTTCATCGTCGTGCAGAACTCGCTGAGCTTTGACGCCCCGCAGGTATCGGTCACCATCGACCGAGAACGCGCGGCCAGTCTGAATGTGCCGGTGTCGGAGATTGGCAATACCCTGAGCCTTCTGGTCGGCGGCAATGCGGTGGCGCAGTTTGATCTGGACAGCAACAGCTATGATATCATCACGCAAGTGCCAAAAGAATGGCGCAACAATCCGGAGAAGTTGGGGCAGTTCTTTGTGCGCGCCTCAACCGGGGAAATGGTGCCTTTGTCCTCGGTCGTGTCGGTGAAAACCGGGGCAAGTGCGGCCTCGATCGAACAATTCGATCAGTTGAACGCCGCAACCCTGACGGCACTGCCGTCGATCGGCACCTCCACAGGTGACGGTTTGGCACAGCTTGAAAGCATCGCGCGCGAAGTGTTGCCCGAAGGTTTTTTCATCGACTATTCCGGGCAATCCCGGCTGGAGGTCGCGCAAGGCAATACGATTGCCTTTGCCTTCGCGGCGGCGATTGTGGTGATTTACCTGGTGCTTGCGGCGCAGTTTGAAAGTTTCCGCGACCCCTTCATCATCCTGATGTCGGTGCCGCTGTCGATCTTTGGCGCGATCTTGCCGCTGAACCTTGGGCTTGGCACGCTGAACATATATTCGCAAGTGGGTCTGATCACTCTGATTGGTTTGATAACCAAACACGGGATTCTGATGGTGGAATTTGCCAACCAGCAAAGGGAAGAACATAACCTTAGCCGCCGCGAGGCGATTGTAGCCGCCGCGAAGACCCGTCTGCGCCCGATCCTGATGACAACCGCCGCCATGGTGCTTGCCGTGGTGCCGCTGATCCTGGCCGAAGGGGCAGGCGCGGCGGCGCGTCAGGCGATGGGGATGGTGATCTTTACCGGCCTGACCATCGGGACCATGTTCACCTTGTTCGTGGTGCCGATGTTCTACACGCTGATTTCGCGGTCTGATGCGGCTTTCCTGATCGCGAAAGGTCAGAAAAAGCGAATGTTTGGCGTTGGTGACAGCAAACCCAAGCCGCAGGTGTAGAACGCTGTGCCGCGCACGAACCCGAAGGAAGTCCCGGCGCAGGCTATGCACAAATCGTCGCTTTTGCGTTTGATCTGGTTCGCTGTCGGTGGGGTTTCGCTGCTGCTGGGGTTCATCGGTATTCTGCTGCCGGTGATGCCGACTGCACCCTTTGTCATCCTAGCAGCCTATGCTTTCGCGCGAAGTTCACCAACACTGCATCGGCGCTTGGTCGAACATCGCATCTTTGGGCCGATCATTCTGGATTGGCAGAAATATGGTGCCATTGCCCCGCGTATCAAGCTGCTCGCGGTTGCGATGATGGCGGTGTCGCTGGTTGCGGGCTACCTGTTGCCGCTGCCAACGCCTGCTTTCGTTGCGCAGGCGGTTTGCATGGCAGCGGCAGCCGCTTTTATCCTGAGCCGACCCGGCGGCGCGCGCTAACCAGTGATCATTTCCGCCTGACGCACGATCACTTCTGCCTGTTTGATCGAGGCGATATCGACCAGACGCCCCTTATAGACTGTCGCGCCTTCACCCCGCGCCTTGGCATCCTCCATCGCGGCAAGGATCTCGCGCGCTTCGGTCACTGCTGCCTCGGACGGGGTGAAAACCTCATTCGACAGCGCGATCTGCTTGGGATGGATCGCCCATTTGCCAACCATGCCCAACACGGCAGAACGGCGGGCCTGTGCGCGAAAACCCTCGTCATCCGAGAAGTCGCCGAATGGACCGTCGACGGGCAATATCCCATGCGTTCGGCAGGCCGCGACAATCGCCGCCTGCGCCCAATGCCAGGGGTCGGACCAGTGTTTCTGGCCGGCTTGCAGCATGTAATAGTTTTCCTGCGTGCCGCCGATCCCCGTGGTCTGCATCCCCATCGAGGCCGCGAAATCCGCCGCGCCAAGGCTCATCGCTTGCAAGCGGGGGGAGGAAGCGGCAATTTCCTCGACATGGGCTATGCCAGCGGCGCTTTCGATAATCACCTCGAACGCGATGGGTTTCTTGCGCCCCTTGGCACGCTCAATTGCAGTGACCAGCGCATCCACTGCGTAAATGTCGGCGGCGCAGCCAACCTTGGGGATCATGATCATATCCAGCCGCTCGCTGGCTTGTTCCAACAGATCAACGACATCGCGATACCAATAGGGGCTGTCTAGCCCGTTGATCCGGACCGAAAGGGTTTTCTTGCCCCAATCGACCTCCCCAATCGCCTTGATGATATTGGCGCGGGCGCTGTCCTTGTCACTGGGGGCGACCGAATCCTCCAGATCAAGGTTGATCACATCCGCCGCAGACGCCGCCATCTTTTCAAAAATTGCAGGGCGCGAACCGGGGCCGAACAATTGGCAACGGTTCGGGCGCGCAGGTGGGGCGGGTTGGATGCGAAAGCTCATGCTGGACCTCTGCGTAAGGAAATTTCGTATGGATTGATGCTATGGGTAGAATGTTGCGCTGCGGCCTGCAACCGGATTTTTTGCGATGCAGCATGAATTGCGGCGATGCAGCGTCACTGTGTCAGCGCCTCTTGCAGACGAGCATTCTCGATACCAGCCTTGACGGCCCGATGAATTTGCCCGAAGACCGCTAGTATCCGCTCGGGTGTGCCGCTGATGGCATCCGCCCGACCCACCGCCAACCAATGGGGATGAACCATGTCGCGCATCGTCTATGTCAACGGCCAATACCTGCCCGAAGCCGAGGCCACGGTTTCCATATTCGACCGTGGTTTCCTGATGGCGGACGCTGTGTATGAGGTGACTTCGGTTCTGGATGGCAAACTGCTGGATTTCGCCGGGCATCAGGCGCGGCTTGCGCGCAGCCTGAATGAACTGGAGATGCAGCGCCCCTGCAGCGATGATGAACTGCTGGCAATCCACCGCGAACTGGTGACGCGCAATGATCTGACCGATGGTATGATCTATCTGCAAGTCACGCGCGGCAATCCCGGCGACCGCGACTTCGCGTTTCCGGATGCGTCGGTCAAACCGACTTTGGTGCTGTTCACCCAATCAAAGCCGGGAATGGCCGATGCGCCAGCGGCGAAAACCGGGATCAAGGTGATCTCGATTGACGATCTTCGCTGGGGACGGCGAGATATCAAGACGGTGCAGCTTTTATACCCGTCACTTGGCAAGATGATGGCGAAAAAGGCGGGTGCGGATGATGCCTGGCTGGTCGAGGATGGTCATGTGACCGAGGGCACATCGAACAACGCCTATATCGTCAAGGGTGGTCGCATCATTACGCGCAACCTGTCGCATGACATCCTGCATGGGATTACCCGCGCTGCCGTGTTGCGTTTTGCCGCCGAGGCACAGATGGAAGTGGAGGAACGCCCGTTCACCATCGCTGAGGCGAAAGCGGCGGATGAGGCGTTCTATACCTCAGCCTCCGGCTTTGTAACGCCGGTTGTGGAAATTGACGGTGCAGCAATTGGCACCGGAAAACCAGGAGCGGTTGCGAAGCGACTGCGGGAAATCTATCTGGACGAAAGCCGCAAAACCGCGATTTGAGGCGCGCGACGTAACCCAAGGTTTTCATGGACTCCGGGCCTGATTGCCGTTATCAGGCGCGCTTGGCCCAGAGAATTCCGGTGCTGGCGGGCGAGGAGGCCCGGTCCAGTCAGGGGTGAGTGGCCGTGAAACGGGCCACAGTTGCCCCCTGATCAGGCAGAAAAAGATGGATCATACGAAAATCGCCGCGCCGCTGGCTGCGGCGCTGGAAGCCAAGGGTTATGCCACGCTGACGCCGGTGCAGCAGGCGATGCTGACGGATGAAGTAGAAGGGCGCGACCTTTTGGTGTCGGCGCAGACCGGCTCTGGCAAGACAGTTGCTTTTGGCATCGCGATTGCGCCAGACCTGCTGGCAGGGGCGGATCGGTTTCTGTTTGCCGATGTGCCGATGGCTTTGATTATCGCGCCGACGCGGGAACTCGCCTTGCAGGTCGCGCGGGAACTCGATTGGCTTTACGGCGAAGCCGGGGCCAAAATTGCCACCTGTGTCGGCGGCATGGATTACCGCACCGAAAAGCGCAGCTTGGACCGGGGCGCGCATATAGTTGTCGGCACGCCGGGCCGTTTGCGCGACCATATCGACCGCAAATCGCTTGACCTGACCGGGTTGCGGGCGGCGGTGCTGGATGAGGCCGATGAAATGCTCGACCTCGGGTTCCGCGACGATCTGGAATATATCCTGTCACAAGCCCCCGAAGATCGCCGCACCCTGATGTTTTCGGCCACGGTGCCGAAGGCGATTGCGGCACTGGCGAAAGATTTCCAAAACGACGCGCTGCGTATCCAGACTGCGGGTGAGGCGAAGCAACATGTCGATATCGAATATCGTGCGTTGTCGGTGCAGATGCGCGACCGCGAAAATGCGATTTTCAACCTGCTGCGGTTCTACGAATCGCAGGCAGCCCTTGTGTTCTGCAAAACGCGGGCCAATGTGAACACGCTTTTGGCACGGATGGGCAACCGGGGTTTCAAGGTTGTGGCTTTATCCGGCGAGTTGTCGCAGGCGGAGCGGACCAATGCGCTGTCGGCACTGCGCAACGGGCGGGCGAATGTTTGTATTGCCACCGATGTCGCGGCGCGTGGCATTGACCTTCCGGGGTTGGATCTGGTGATTCACGCCGATTTGCCCAGCAATTCCGAGGTGTTGTTGCACCGTTCGGGGCGGACCGGGCGCGCCGGTGCCAAAGGTGTTTCCGCGCTGATCGTGGTGCCGAGCGAGTTCCGCAAGGCGGAGCGTTTGTTGCAAGGCGCGAAAGTTGTTGCCGAATGGGGTGCGGCCCCTTCCGCCGAAGAAGTGCAGGAGCGCGACGATCAGCGTATTCTGGAACATCCAGCACTTGGCCCGAATGACGGCGAAGGGTTGGAGATTGCGCAGCTTGTGCTGGACCGTTTTGGCGCAGAGCAGGTGGCGCAAGCTTTTGTGACATTGTGGCGTCAAGGCCGGTCCTCGCCCGAAGTGCTGGCCGATGCGATCAAACCGGGGGAGCGGCCAGAGCCGAAACCGCGCGGGGAATTCGGCGCCTCGGTCTGGTATACGATTTCAGTGGGCCATACCGGGCGGGCCGAAGCGCGTTGGTTGTTGCCGAAAATCTGTGAGGCGGGCGGCATTACCAAAGACGGTATCGGTGCTATCCGGGTGCAGCATGATCTGACCTATGTTCAAATCGGCAAGGCGGTTGCGGACAAGTTCGGCGCTGGGGTTGCGCTCGAAGAAGGCGTAGAGATGCGTCGTATGGACGGGGAGCCGGTGCTGGATCGCCCAGAACGCCCGGCCCGCCCGCCGCGCGAAAAACCCGCTTATAAACCGAAACCGTCCCGATTTGTCGAAGATGACGCGCCGATGCCGGAGCGCAAGCCCTATACCAAACGTGAGACTCCGAAGGCGGAAGCGGCATGGAACTCCGACACCGGCGCGCCGCAAGGGTTCTCGGATGGCGAAAAGCCGAAAGCCAGGCGGGCTGCCGCCGAAGGGAAGCCTTTCGAGAAAAAGCCTGCTGCAAAGAAGGGCGACGGGGACAAGAAGCCTTGGGTGAAGCGCGAAGAAGGCGACGGCAAACCGTGGGAAAAGCGCGATGCCGCACCGCGCAAACCCTACGCGAAAAAGGCCGAGCCTTACGCGAGAAAAGCTGAACCCTATGGCAAAAAGCCCGAAGCCGCAGCCGAGACCGCAAAACCCTATGCCAAGCGTACCGATGGTGCAAAGCCCTATGCCCCCCGCGGCGCCAGCCCCGAAGCGGGGGGGGAGCGCAAACCGCGTTGGAAAGCCGATGCGGCAGACAAGCCACGTTCCGCCGGGTTCAAGTCGCACGGGAGCAAACCGGGCGAGGGCAAGCCTGCCCGCGCCTCCGGTTTCAAATCCCACGCAG
>NZ_JAKDLJ010000104.1 GCF_030452865.1 Pseudorhodobacter sp. | reverse complement strand
CATGTCCGACTTGAACCCACCCAGAAACACCACGCCCGGCCCCTGCCCTGCGCTTTGGTGATAGGCGATGTTGCGTCCCTGCGGCGTGGTCAGAAAAGACGGATCGGTCATGCTTGCCCCTGTTGCTTGCGTCAAGCTATAGCCCATGGGTTTGCCCGCGCCAAGCAAGCCCCGATTGTTCCCCGAAAAATCCGAATTATCGCCGAACATCCGCAAGCGGTTGACATTCCACGCGCCCCGGCTCATTTAATCCCGCAAATAACCCGCAACCGGGCGCATCGTGGGCGCCAAACCGACGAGGAGCCTTCTATGGCCCAGATTTCCCTCTCTTTTCCCGATGGCAATATCCGGCAATATGACGCGGGTGTCACCCCTGCTGATGTCGCCGCCTCCATCGCGGTCAGCCTTGCCAAGAAATCCATTTCAGCGCAGGTGAACGGCCAGCATTTCGATATGCAATGGCCGATCAATGAGGATGCCAGTATTGCGCTCAATACGCTTGCCGATGATGCCCCCGCGCTGGAACTGATCCGACACGACCTTGCGCATGTGATGGCCCGCGCGGTGCAGGAACTCTGGCCGGATGTGAAAGTGACCATCGGCCCGGTGATCAAGGACGGCTGGTATTACGATTTTGACCGCGCCGAACCCTTCACACCCGAAGATTTGGGCGCGATTGAAGCCAAGATGAAGCAGATCATCAATGCCCGTGACCCGGTGCGCACCGAGGTCTGGGATCGCCCGCGCGCCATCGCCTATTATCAGGATCGCGGCGAACCTTATAAGGTGGAGCTGATTGAAAGCATCCCCGGCGATGAACCCTTGCGGATGTATTGGCACGGGCTTTGGCAAGATCTGTGCCGTGGCCCGCATTTGCAACACACCGGACAACTCCCGGCTGATGCGTTCAAGCTGACCTCGGTTGCCGGGGCCTATTGGCGTGGCGACAGCAACCGCCCGATGTTGCAGCGTATTTATGGCGTGGCGTTCAAAAATCGCGAAGACCTGCGCGCCCATCTGACGATGATGGAAGAAGCCGCCAAACGCGATCACCGCAAACTCGGCCGCGAAATGAACCTGTTTCACATGCAGGAAGAAGCGCCGGGCCAGATTTTCTGGCATCCGAACGGCTGGACCATCTACACCCAGTTGCAAGATTACATGCGCCGCCGTCAGCGCGCCGATGGCTATGTGGAGGTAAATACGCCGCAAGTGGTCAGCCGCAAGCTGTGGGAGGCTTCGGGCCATTGGGAAAACTATCAGGAACATATGTTCATCGTCGAAGTTGACGAAGAACACGCCCGCGAAAAAACCATCAACGCGCTGAAACCGATGAACTGCCCCTGCCATGTGCAGATTTTCAATGTCGGGCTGAAATCCTATCGTGATTTGCCGCTGCGCATGGCGGAATTTGGCTCGTGCAACCGCTATGAGCCTTCGGGCGCGTTGCATGGCATCATGCGGGTGCGCGGCTTTACGCAGGACGACGCCCATATTTTCTGCACCGAAGATCAGATCGAGGATGAAGCAAAGAAATTCATCGACTTTCTGGCCGCGATCTATGCCGATCTCGGCTTTGACAAATGGCGGATCAAACTTTCCACCCGCCCCGAAAAGCGGATTGGGACGGAAAGTAGCTGGGACTATGCGGAAAGCGCGCTGGCAAGTGCGGTCAAGGCGGCTGGCCATGAGTTTGAGATTTTCGCGGGCGAAGGCGCGTTCTATGGCCCCAAGCTGGAATTTGTACTGACCGATGCGATTGGCCGCGACTGGCAATGCGGCACGTTTCAGGTCGATCCGAACCTGCCCGAACGGCTGGACGCCAATTATATCGGGCAAGATGGGGCCAAGCATCGACCCATCATGCTGCATCGCGCCTGCCTTGGCTCGTTTGAGCGGTTCATCGGGATTCTCATCGAGAGTCACGCCGGAAAGCTGCCGTTCTGGCTCGCCCCGCGTCAGGTTGTTGTGGCGGCGATCGTCTCGGACGCCGATGACTATGCAAAGGACGTTGCAGCGGCACTGAACGCCGCAGGCGTGCGGGCCGAGGTTGATCTGCGCAATGAAAAAATCAACTACAAGGTACGCGAACATTCGGTCGGCAAAGTGCCGGTGATCCTCGCCGTCGGCATGCGCGAGGTGGAGGATAAAACCGTTTCGGTCCGGCGTTTGGGTGAAACAAAAACCGAAATGCAAACCTTGGCGTCCATCGTGCCGATCCTTGCGGATGAGGCGACCCCGCCCGATCTGAAATAGGCAAACCCTTGCCAACAAGGCTGAAAGCGTCGCCTAGGGCGGCGCTTTCTCCGCCGTTTATTGCTGTGGATTGGCGACGGCGCATGTTACAATATGTCACACCAGCGTTGGTCACGGGGCTGTCATTGGCTTGTGTGGCCAAGCATGGATAGCGTTGAATTGTCGCAATACCGCGATCAGATTACCGGAGGATTCGTGCCGGGCTCTTACAGGGGGAAATTGAATGCTGATGAACAACAAGACACTGGCCGTTGCAGGCGCGTTGGCGGCGGTGATGGCGGTGCATGCCGTTCCGGCGTCGGCGCAGGACGCGAAGGAGAAATGCTACGGCGTTGCGCTGGCAGGCCAGAATGACTGCAAAGCGGGCGAAGGCACAACCTGCTCCGGTTCGTCCAAGGTCGACTATCAGGGCAATGCCTACAAGGAGGTTCCGACCGGCACCTGCCTCAAGATGGAATTGCCTGAAGGCCGCATGGGCAGCCTGGAGCCGCTGGACCGCGACCCGGCGGGATGAACGGGTTGCCCCCTGCGGCATCTTGCCGGAGGGGGCGATTTCTGAACGGGGCGGATGATGTTTGACCACGCGAAACACACCTTGCCGGCGCGTCCCGGCGTTGGCTACAAACCGCAGCATTTTGCTGAAATCCTGCAAGACCCCGGCCCCGTCGCCTGGCTGGAGATTCACGCCGAAAACTACCTTGGCGATGGCGGCAGACCCTTGGCGCAACTGCGCCATCTGGCGGAACGCTTCCCGATTTCCGTCCATGGAGTCGGACTGTCCATCGGCGGCGAAGGCACGTTGGATGAAGCGCATCTTGCGCGTGTCGCGCGGCTTTGCGACTGGCTGCAACCTGCCAGCTTTTCAGAACATCTGGCATGGTCCAGCCATGACGAAACCTTTCTGAACGACCTACTTCCACTGCCTTACACGCAGGCGACAGTGGTGCGTGTGGCCGATCACATCGACCGGGTGCAGGAAGTTCTGGGGCGGCGGATGCTGTTGGAAAACCCCTCCGCATACCTTGCTTTCGCCGGGGCAGAGATGTCGGAAACCGATTTTTTGCGCGAACTGGTGTCGCGCACCGGCTGCGGTTTGCTGTTGGATGTGAACAATGTCTTTGTTTCCGCCACCAACCTGCAATTTGATCCTGTCGGGTATCTGGCGGATTTTCCGGTGGAATCGGTAGGCGAAATTCATCTCGGCGGCCATTCGGTCGATGCCGATGACTATGGCGCGCACTTGCTGATCGACAGCCATGACGCGGCGGTGGTTGACCCGGTGTGGCAGCTTTACCGCGGCGTGATTGCCCGGAACGGCCCGCTGCCAACCCTGATCGAATGGGACAGCGATGTTCCCGAATGGCCGGTTCTGGGACAGGAAGCCGCGCGCGCAGCGCGCATTCTGGCACCGGTGTGATGAGCCAGTCCGGGTTTGTCATGGCCCTGCTGGACCCCGATCTACCCGTCCCGGACGGGTTGATCGACGGAGCGGGGCGCCCGGCCGGGCGGCGTTTCTCCGTCTATCGCAACAATGTCGTCGGCAGCTTGACCGAGGTGCTGGAAAAGGGTTTTCCGGTTTTGCAAAAGCTGTTGGGGGCGGAGTATTTTGCCGCCCTCGCCAAGGTGTTCTTGCGCAGCCACCCGCCTGAAACCCGCGTGATGATGCTTTATGGTGCACAAATGCCCGCTTTTCTTGCGGGTTTCGAACCGTTGGCCCACCTGCCCTATCTGCCCGATGTCGCTCGGCTGGAGCAGGCATTGCGCGAATCCTACCACTCCGCTGACAGCATCGCCGTTGCCGCGACTGATCTGGCGGCGTTATCGCCAGAGGACTTCATCTCCGCGCGACTGCAACTCGCCCCAACACTGCGCATGATCCGATCACAATGGCCGATATCGTCGATCTGGGCCGCAAACACCAAGGAAACCGCGCCCAAGCCGGTCATGCGCGCGGAAGATACGCTTATCCTGCGTGCGGAGTTTGACCCTGAACCCCACGAATTGGGTCAGGGCGCTGCCGATTTCATCGCGGCCTTGCTGCGGGACGAAACCGTTGGGACCGCGATGGATAGCGCGGGAAGTGACTTTGACCTTGGCGCAACACTCTCACTTTTGATCGCAGGCAACGCGGTGACGACCATCACACGACCCGAATACGCGCAAGCATGAGCACGGCTTTGCCGCCACCAATGACCATCACCCACAAGGTTCTTGATTTTTTCCCGCGATTCGGCATGATTTTCCATGTGATGCTGGATTTGCTGCGCAGGCACGACCGATAGGCACGACCGAAGGCCGGGAGTTCGACTGGGAAATTTGGGCACGCGTTCCCTTGGCATGTCGCCGGGGGGTGGATTGATGAAGGAGAAGCGGCATGCCGACCGGCACCGTAAAGTGGTTTAACAGCACCAAAGGCTATGGGTTCATCGCGCCTGACAATGGTGGCAAGGACATCTTTGTCCATATTTCAGCAGTAGAGCGCGCCGGTCTGACCGGATTGAGCGACAACCAGAAAATTGGCTATGAAATGCAGTCAGGCCGTGACGGCAAGGAATCCGCGGGCGACCTGCGTTTGCTCTGATCCGTCAACAGATTTGCGGCGGCCCGCCGCGACAAGCGCGGGCCGTTGGGCTTTCTACAGATATCGCGCCTGGACCGACTCGTCCCAGCCGAGTGTCAAGCCGTCCTCGCTACGAATGAGTGGGCGTTTCATCAGCGTCGGTTGCTGTTTCAACTGCTCGTCCGGCTCTGACGCTTTCAGCCAATCAGACGCTCCGCGCCATGTGGTTGATTTCTGGTTGATGAGTGTGCCGCCGAATTCGGTCACAAATTCGGTGATTTCTGCTTCTGACAGCGGATCACTGCGAATATCGCGAAACTGCGGTGCGTGGCCTGCGGCTTGCAATGCTTTCATCGCTTTCTTGCATGTATCGCAGGTGGAAATTCCGTAAACGATCATTGCTGCATCCTTTGTGTCATGATGTCCCGCTTGCCTGTTTTGCCACATGGGCCAATGCCATTCAACATCACACGGCGAAAGCCAACGAGATCCGCGCGCCACAATAGGCCGCTACGCCGGTCAGGGCCGCCCCCCAGAGCATATCGGTCGCCACCATGCCGACATGCCAATCCCGCATCACGCTCCACGAAGTCAACTCATAGGTGCCATAAGCGACGAGGCCGAGAATCAGCCCGTTGAGCAATGCGATATTGGCGGAACCCGCCCGTAGCGCAGGCAATCCGGCGAAATAGGTGATGCCCGCCATATAGAGCAGGTAGAATCCTATCGCGGCGGCGGGGCGCAAACCCTGAAGCAGGCTGTCTTGCAAGGCGGCGCGAAACATCGGCCCGATAACAAATCCCAGCATCAGTGCATCAGCACCCAGAAAGATGATCGAGGTGGCGGCGAAGAATATCAGGAATGCGATGACTGACATGGCGGAGTTTCCTTTGAACTGATCCGAAGTATGGCAGGGACCCGGTCATATATTCCCGCCGCCGCGCCAACCCGTAAGAAGATAGACCGGCAAAGCCGTAAAGCGAGAGCCGGCCGTCGCAGGCTCAGTCTGGGGCCCGCCGGCCAACCGCGCGCAATGCCATTTCTGCGTAAAGCGTTTGTACCTCGACCCGGCTGAGCCTGCCGCCTTCGCGATACCAACCGGTAACACCAGTCAGCATCGCAATCAGTGCAAAACCTGCCATTCTGGCGTCCGGCAGCGCGAACTCCCCACAGTCACTGCCCGCTTGCAGGATGGCTTGCAGCCGGTCTTCATAGCGGCGGCGCAGGTGTTCGATGGTCGCAAAATTTTCCGGCGAAAGATTGCGCAACTCCATATAGGCAATGAACACGGCATCGGGCCGGTCAAGGTGATATCCGATATGAAACCGGGCGAAGGCGATGAGCCGCGCCGTTGGCGTGCCGCCCGTCTCGATCTGCGAAGTTGCGGTCAGCAACTCGGTCAGGTGGTCCTGCATCAGATCGAACAGCAGCGCCTGCTTGTCGGCGGTATAAAGATAAAGCGTCCCTGCCTGCACCCCGACTTCGGCAGCGATCTGGCGCATCGACACCGCCGCAAAGCCATGACGGGCAAACAGCCGCAGCGCCGCTTCGCGGATGCGCGGGCCGGTGATTTCCGAATGCGAGCCGATCTTGCGTGCCATGCAACCTGTTTATCTGAATGAGCGTTCAGTTCAAGCGTCTCTGCTGTATGGCAGATGTCGCTCAGGTATTTGTGCCAAGATGAATGGGGGGCGATGCGCATGGCTTGCCGAGGGTCGGGCGCAAAGCTAGGATGGCCCGGAACCCGTTGCAAAGGGACCGCCCTTGATGATCCGAGCCTTTTTCCTGTGCGCGCTTTGCTTTTGTCTGGGGTCATGCAGTCGTTTCCCTGATCTTGGCGCTACGCGGGGCGGGAGCGCAACCGGCCCCGCACCGCATCTGGTGCCGATTGACGGGTTGCTGGCGCAGGCCGGGCCGGGCCGGGCGACCGCCGCCGCGCGCGATGGTCTGGCCGCGCGCGCCGTTGGGTTGCGTGCGCGAGCCGCCGCGATGCGCGGCCCGGTCCACAGCCCTGCCACAAGGGCGCGGCTGAAAGCAGCGGTCGCGGCGCATCCGTCATTGATGAACTAGAGGTTTTTGCCGCCTTGCCGCGTTGCAAGCCCTTGCGCAACAGGCTAACAGGTTGCGAAATATGCCCCTGAACGGATGGAGATTTCGATGGCAGCCCCTTTGCGTTTAGGTCTGGCCGGTCTTGGGACGGTGGGCATTGGTGTGGTGCAGATCGTGCAAAAGCACGCCGCCCTTATTGCCGCGCGTTCCGGGCGTGAGGTGGTGATTTCGGCGGTGAGCGCGCGGGACCGGAGCAAGAACCGCGATGCCGACCTGTCGGGATTTGCCTGGGAAACCGATCCCGTCGCTCTGGCGCGGCGCGAGGATGTCGATGTCTTCATAGAAGTGATGGGCGGCCACGAGGGCGCGGCGAAGGATGCGACCGAGGCCGCGATTGCAGCCGGAAAGGATGTCGTGACCGCAAACAAGGCGTTGCTGGCGCATCATGGGCAGGAACTGGCTTTGGCGGCAGAGGCCAAGGGCCGCGTGATCCGGTTTGAAGCAGCGGTGGCAGGTGGCATTCCGGTGATCAAGGCGCTGACGGAAGGGTTGGCGGCCAACAGCATAACCCGTGTGATGGGTGTGATGAACGGCACTTGCAATTATATCCTGACCCGGATGCAGGATGCCGGACTGCCCTACGACCATGTGTTCGAGGAAGCGCGCCAGCTTGGCTATCTGGAGGCCGACCCGAACCTTGACGTTGGCGGCATTGATGCAGGACACAAACTGGCGCTGCTCGCCTCCATCGCCTTTGGCACCCAGGTTTCCTTTGGCGCGGTGGAGTTGGAGGGAATCGGCAAAATCCTGATCGACGATATTCGCCACGCGGCGGATATGGATTACCGGATCAAGCTGTTGGGCGTCGCACGGATGACCGGGCGCGGGTTGGAGCAACGGATGACACCCTGTCTGGTGCCCGCCCAGAGCCCGCTTGGCCAGTTGCAGGGCGGCACAAATATGGTGGTGCTGGACGGCGACAGCGTCGGCCAGATCGTGCTGCGTGGGCCGGGCGCCGGGATGGGGCCGACGGCAAGTGCAGTGATGGGCGATGTGGTTGATCTTGCGCGCGGATTCCGGGTGCCGACGTTTGGCGTACCGGCGACCACCCTTGCAGCACCGGTGGCTGCCGCCGTCGCCTCGGCGGCACCTTGGTATCTGCGGATGACCTTGGTGGACAAGCCCGGAGCATTGGCCAAGATCGCCACCGCACTGGGCGAGGCTGGCATTTCCATCGACCGGATGCGGCAATACGGCCATGCCGATGCCTACGCGCCGGTGCTGATCGTCACCCACAAGGCGACGCGGGATGATGTAAATGACGCCTTGGCGCGGTTTGGTGCGACCGGTGTTCTGGTCGGCGAACCTGTGGCCTTGCGCATCGAAGAGGTGTGAGACAGCGAGTTCTCTCCGGTTAACCCTTATAGAAAGATCCGGCACCGACGCGGGGCGCAGGAACCGGTTGCCCCAGCGTGAGCGCCGCCGGAGTGGGCCGCCTCTGTGCTTTCCGGTTGCAGATGTGGTTTGACTGCTTGTCCTGCCCCCCCGGAACGCGCTACGAGAAAAGACAGCAGTTTCGCATTCAGCAAAGGGTATCGCATGGCCAACGCAAAGGAATTTCAGGATCGTCTGTTGTCGCTGGGCCTTGCCCGCGTTTCGGAGGCGGCGGCACTTGCCTCGGCCAAGCTGATCGGGCGCGGCGATGAAAAGGCCGCAGATCAGGCGGCGGTGAACGCGATGCGGGATCAGTTGAACCTTTTGGATATCGCCGGTGTGGTGGTGATTGGCGAAGGGGAGCGGGATGAGGCGCCCATGCTTTTCATCGGGGAGGAGGTCGGCACCGGCAACGGCCCCGCAGTCGATATCGCGCTGGACCCGCTGGAAGGCACGACCTTGACGGCAAAGGATATGCCCAACGCCTTGACCGTGATTGCGATGGCACCGCGCGGCACACTGCTGCATGCGCCGGATGTCTATATGGAAAAGCTGGCAATCGGGCCGGGCTATGCTGTTGATACCGTGACGCTGGATATGTCGCCGGCAGAACGGGTCCGGGCCTTGGCAAAAGCCAAAGGGTGCGGCGATGCCGATATCACAGTTTGCGTGCTGGAACGCCCGCGCCATGAAGCGATGATCGAGGAATTGCGCGGCACCGGTGCGGCAATCCGCCTGATCACCGATGGCGATGTTGCCGGTGTCATCCATTGCGCCGAAGCTGATATTACCGGGATTGACATGTATATGGGGTCTGGTGGCGCGCCGGAAGGCGTTTTGGCGGCGTCAGCGTTGAAATGCATGGGCGGGCAGATTTATGGCCGTTTGCTGTTTCGCAATGACGACGAGCGGGGCCGCGCAGCCAAGGCCGGGATCACCGATCTGAACCGGGTCTATCGCCGCGATGAAATGGTCACGGCGGATGTGATCTTTGCCGCAACCGGCGTCACCTCCGGCTCGATCCTGTCCGGGATCAAACAGGAACCGGGTTGGGTGACAACGGAGACCCTGTTGATGCGGTCAAAAACCGGCTCGGTGCGGCGGATGAGCTATCGCAGCCCGGTCAAATGACTGTCGCTTTGCGGTCGGGTCTGCCAATGCAGACTGGATTTTGACCGGGAGCGGCGGCGGCGGGACGCGGGATTCAGCTATTTGGACCAAGATGAAATCAGGGGCCGGGACGGTGTCGTGCCAACCGCCCAACCGGGAGCGGCAAGATGACGGAACGCGCGTTTCTGGACGTTGAAGCCTCTGCAACCGGGCGGCGCTGGGTTGGACCGAATGTCGAGGAACAGCGGTTGGCCGAAGCGATGGCCCAGGTGACAAGGCTGCCACAGGCGCTTTGCGTCACGCTGGTTCGGCGCGGGGTGGCTGCGCCGGATGTCAGCGGCTTTCTGGCCCCGTCCCTGCGCGACCTGCTGCCCGATCCGTTGACGCTCCGGGATATGGACCGCGCAACGCGGCGGTTTCTGACGGCGGTGGCAGCGCGCCAACGCATCTGCGTGTTTGCCGACTAT
>NZ_JAKDLJ010000519.1 GCF_030452865.1 Pseudorhodobacter sp. | reverse complement strand
GGTGTGACGACAAGTTCCGCGAAGGCAGCGCGTTCAAAGGCGAGGCCCTGGTCGAAAGGCAGCAGCATCGCAGCCTCAACGCAATCAATGATCCGGGCCGGGCCGGGCAGGGCGGTGCCGACCTGTGCCGCGCGTGCCGTTGCGATTGCGGAGAAATATGCCTTGGCATCCGCCATCCCCTCGCGCCGGTCGCGCGTCGGGACCGGAGGGTTCGCCGCCATATGCAGCGCAAGTGTCACGGTGGCATCGGCCAGATCACGTTCGACCACGCGGTCAAGGAGGCCGAGCGACAGCGCCTCCTCCGCCGAAATCGGTTTGCCGGTAATCATCATGCGCAGCGCGGCCGGGGCACCGATCAACCGTGGCAGGCGCTGTGTGCCGCCCGCGCCGGGCAGTATCCCCAAACCGACCTCCGGCAGGCCAACGCGCGCATCGGAAAGCGCAATCCGGGCATGTGCCGACAAGGCGAGTTCCAACCCGCCGCCCAAGGCGGTGCCGTGCAGACCCGCGACGACCGGCTTCGGACAGGACTCCACCAGTTTGCACAGGTCGGGCAGCAGGGGTGGTTGCGGCGGCTTGCCGAATTCGGAAATATCCGCACCGGCGGGAAAGGTGCGCCCTTTCGCAAGCAGCGCCACAGCGCGGACCCCAGGATTAAGGCTGGCCGCTTCGATGGCACCTGCCAAAGCCGCGCGCAGCGCATGCCCAAGCGCATTTACCGGCGGATTGTCGATCCACACCAACAAAACCGCGCCGCGCGTTTCCGTCGTCACCGGGGAGGGGTCGTTCTCTTGCATATTGCCGCCTGCTTGGCGCGGTTCCTGCGCCCGCGCATTTGGCATATTAACAAGCCAGGCGGCGAAAATTGCAATCCCAACGGCCAGATTCGTGCCCAAAAACAGCGCGAAGGTGACGGATTGCTTGCGAGAGCAGGTTTCTCAGGACGCGCGGGCGACAGTTCGCCCGACGCAAAGGATCAAATTTCACAGCCGATCAGACCGGCATATTGTCAAACATCGCCTCGACTTCATCATCGGTCGGCAGGGCGGTGCCAAAAGCAGGCGGTCCGAGTGGGATACTGGTGAAATAGGGTGCAGCGGCGAATGGCATTGCAGCAGCACTACGCTTCATCTTGATCGGCGCTTCGGTCGATTCGATAAGCTCGGTGTCTTTTCTGAAATGTTTCATGTGATCCCCCAATCTGATTTCATGGACTGAGTATAACACACTTAAAGCGCGATTGACCTTGCGTTAGATCAACTCGGCGGAAATCCACACATTCAATTCTTCCAATGTGTCCGATCCATGTTATATCATGTCGCAGCAAGTGATCAGAGGGGGGGGGCAAGATGCAGCCGGTCGTAAAAGCCTTTTTTGACGAGTCCACCAACACCATCACCTATGTCGTGCGGGAGCCGGAAGGACGGGCCTGTGCCATCATCGATTCCGTACTGGATTTCGACTATGCCTCTGGGCGCACCGACACACGTTCCGCCGATGCAGTGATTGCATTCGTGACAGCGGAAGGGTTGAACCTGCACTGGATTCTGGAAACCCATGTCCATGCCGATCACCTGTCCGCAGCACCCTATATACAGGAACGTCTGGGCGGCAAGATCGGGATCGGTCAACGGATCACGGAGGTTCAGGACACCTTCGGCAAGGTCTTCAACGAAGGCACCCGGTTTCAGCGCGACGGATCGCAATTTGATCGGTTGTTCGAAGATGGCGACAGCGTGATGATCGGCCAGATGCGTGCGGATGTGATGCACACCCCCGGCCACACCCCTGCTTGCCTGACCTATGTTCTGGGCGATGCCGCCTTTGTCGGTGACACCCTGTTCATGCCTGATTTTGGTACGGCGCGCTGCGATTTTCCGGGGGGGTCCTCGGCAATAATGTTCGATTCTGTACAGAAAATTCTTGCCCTGCCTGATGCCACCCGCATTTTCGTCTGCCACGATTACAAGGCACCGGGACGTGAGGATTTCGCGTGGGAAACGACGGTGGGGGCGCAAAAGGCGCTCAACGTGCATATCGGAGCGGGCAAATCGAAGGAGGAGTTCATTGCGATGCGCGATGCGCGTGACGCGACCATTGA
>NZ_JAKDLJ010000103.1 GCF_030452865.1 Pseudorhodobacter sp. | reverse complement strand
TCCAACCCTTTGTCCTCAATTCAGGTACAATAGGGCGTTGAAACCCGCGCTACTCTGGGCAAAACTGCAACAAACACGCGGCAACCCGCCGCGCGAACGGAGCATCGCGTGATCGCCTTTGACAATGTTGCCTATTCCTATGGCGGGGGGGAACTGCTTTCGGATGTCAGCTTGCGGCTGGCTCCGGGGTCTTTCCATTTCCTGACCGGGCCATCCGGCGCTGGCAAATCCACTTTCCTCAAACTGTGCTATGCCGAGTTGTTGCCGACCGCCGGGCGCATCAATCTCTTTGACCGCGAAGTGCGCAGTCTGAACCGGGATGAGGTCGCGATGATGCGGCGGCGGGTGGGAGTGGTACATCAGGATTGCCAGTTTCTGGATCATTTGCCGCTGGCCGCCAATGTCATGTTGCCGGTCACCGTCGCCAGCCGACAATCAACGTCGGACGATCTGCAAGATCTTTTGAACTGGGTCGGTCTGGCACCTTTGGCCGATGCCTTGCCGCCGCAGCTTTCCGGGGGTGAGAGGCAACGCGCCGCCGTGGCGCGCGCTGTGATCATGTCGCCCGATGTGGTGCTGGCGGATGAGCCGACCGGAAACCTGGATTGGGAGATGTCGCTCCGGCTGCTGACGCTGCTGGTGGAGTTGAACAAGATGGGCAAGACCATTCTGGTCGCGACGCATGACCTCAACCTGATCCGCGCCGCAAAACAGCAAGTCCCGGCAAGGGTGCTGCGCATCGCCAAACGCCGGGTGCAACTGGCGGGGGCAGACCTGTGATCGCGCGCATACCCACGTTGCTGCAAGGCGACAAGCAGGCGGATCGAGTGGTGCCGCCTTCGGGCCATACGGCTTGGCTGACCAGCTTTACGGCGGCCACGATGACTTTTCTCGCCGTCTTTGCCTTGGCGCTTTCACTGGCGTCCGGGCGGCTTGCTGATCGTTGGGGCGATGCGTTGGCACGCAGTGCCACGGTGCGCATCTCTGCCCCGCCCGGACAGATGGAGGTGCAGACCAAAGCGGTGCTGGAGGTTTTGACCACGACACCCGGCGTTGCCCGTGCCCGCGCGATGGATGACGCCGAACAGCGCAAACTGCTGGAGCCTTGGTTCGGCCCCGACCTGCCGCTCGATGCGCTGCCGATCCCCCGCCTTGTCGAAGTGACCGAAGACAGCACCGGCTTTGATGCAACGGGTCTGCGCCAAAGGTTGGCGGCTGAAGCACCCGGCGCAGTGCTCGACGACCACACGCGCTGGCGCAAACCCCTGGCGGTTGCAGCGGGGCGGTTGCGGATGCTGGGGATGATCTCCATCTTGCTGATCGGGGCGACGATGGCGGCAATGATCACCCTGGCCGCAAGCGCTTCGCTTGCCGCCAATGCGCAGGTGGTGCGCGTGCTTCGGCTGGTGGGCGCGCGGGACACCTATATCGCCCGCGCGTTCGTGCGACGTTTCACGCTGCGCGCACTTGCCGGATCTGCCGTCGGGGCGATGCTGGGGATGATCGGGGTTGCTTTGCTGCCATCGGCTGACGCGGCGGGCGGGTTTCTGACCGGGCTCGGCTTTCAGGGTGCGGGCTGGCTGTTGCCACTGTGCTTGCCACTGGTTTCGGCATTGGTCGCATTCATCGCCACCCGTTTCGCCGCCTTCCGCAAACTGAAGGAATTGACCTGATGCGCCTCATTTTGCAATGGCTCATGTCCCTGATCTTCGTCCTCCAGATGTATCTGGCGATGGCGGTGATCGGGCTGATCTATCTGCCCTATGCGATTTTCAGCCGGGACGGCGCGTTGGCGGCCTGCCATGCGTTTTGCGCCTGGGTCTTGCTGACATTGCGACTGTTGACCGGAATGCGGACAGAGGTGCGCGGCACCCCACCGACAGGCGAGGCCCTGATCGCGGCAAAGCATCAGAGTTTTCTGGATATATTGATGATTTTTCATGCCGTCCCACGCGGCAAGTTCATCATGAAGCGAGAGTTGATCTATGCGCCGATCCTCGGCTGGTTCGCGTTGCGCATCGGTTGCGTTCCAGTGGATCGCGGCAAGCGCGGTGCTGCGATCACCAGAATGATGGCTGATGTCAAATCCGGCGCGCAACGAGCCGGACAATTGATCATCTACAGTCAGGGAACCCGGATCGCGCCCGGTGTCAAAGCACCCTACAAGGTCGGCACCGCGGCACTTTACACCCAGTTGGGGCAGGATTGTATTCCGGTGGCCACAAATGTCGGGGTACTTTGGCCAAAACGCGGAATTCTGCGCAAACCGGGATTGGCGGTGGTGGAATTTTTGCCCGCGATTGCGCCCGGCCTGCGCAACGCCGATTTCATGGCGCGGCTGGAGCGCGAGGTGGAAGCGAAATCGGACGCCTTGATGCTCGAGGCCGGGTTTCAGGCCTGAGGGGAAAGCCACCTCGGGGGGCATCGAGCCCCCTCTCGGCGGCGTTGCCACGGAATCCGGGCCACGAGGATCGGGACCAGAGCAATCCGGATCAGGTTGTCGCTGGTACGCGGATCTGACCATCGCTGATACGCACCGCCGATCCGCGGACCCGCACCTCCTGAACGCCGGAAGCGTTGCACCTGATCGTCAGGCCAATCTCACTCCGTCGGCCCATTTCCACGCCTTGCAGCAGCGAAAGCCAGGTTTCACCTTGCCCTACAGCGCCCGAAGCCCAAAGCTGCGCCGCAAGGATGGCACTGGCCGAACCTGTTGCCGGATCTTCCGAAAAGCTGTTCTTGGCAGAGATCATACGCGCCTGATAATCCACCCCCGCCGCCCCTATCGTGTAAAGATAGGCGCTGGTCACGCCGCCGGCTTGCAGCACTTCTGACCAGTACGGCTCTGCCGGGCGGGCCGATTTGAGTGCGCCCAAATCCCGTAGCGGCACATACAAGAACGCAGAGCCGCCTTGCCACAAGCCGGGTTTATGGTCGGGCAGACCGATTTCATCGGAGCGCAGACACAGAGCCAGCGCCAGAAGGTCAGGCGACAGCGCACGCGGGTTCTGCGGACCGTCATGGCGGAAAGGGACAACCGGCGCGGTCAGTTCCGCAGTAATCCGCCCCGATTGACGGCGAACATGGACGGGAACGACGCCCGCCTCCTCCTCCAAAACAATCTGACATTCGCTGTCGCCGTCACCCATCGCCGCTTCCGCCAAAAGGATGGCGCAACCGATGGTGGGGTGGCCGGCAAAGGGGATCTCCGCAGTCGGAAGGAAGATACGCACCTTTGCGGTATGCGCCAGATTTTTTGGCCGTTGCACGAAGATGGTTTCCGACAGGTTGAATTCGCGCGCAATGGTCTGCATCTGATCGGTGCCCAGCGCATCCGCTCCCAGAACAATTGCCAAGGGATTGCCGAGATACGCAGTTTCGGTGAACACGTCCATCGTGTGAAACTTCAGCATTCTTTTCCGTCATTCCCTATTCTGCCCGGTCCACCCCACCATCGCATTCGACGCCGCAGAATGTCAGCTCAACATCCCACCATCGCTGTCATCGCCCGCTTCTTCCATAAGCAGATCAAAGTCATTGACCACGACATGGCGCTTGCCTTCCAGCTCAATCACGCCGCTTTTGCGCAGGGCGGACATTTGGCGCGAAACCGTTTCCAGCGTCAGGCCAAGATAGTCCGACATTTCCTCGCGCGTCAGGGGCAGATCGAACACCAGCCGCCCCGTCGCACGCTTCAGCATCAACCCGGCATTGCGACGCGCGATGATGGCCAGCAAGCTCGCAATCTTTTCACGCGCGGTCTTGCGGCCCAACAGAAGCATCCATTCCCGCGCCGAATCCAATTCATCCAGCGTCATTTCCAGCAGCCGTTGCGCAACACTTGGCGTAGCTATCATCATGGTTTCAAATGCTTTCTTGCGAAAACAACACATCACAAGATCAGTTGTCGCCGTCACGTCGTAAGCCACCGTATCGCGGCCAGGACGGCCGACAAAATCGGACGGCAGCAACAGGCCGACCATCTGGCGGCGACCATCTTCCATTGTCTGGCTTAGCGTCGCAACGCCTGTCACCACCGAAGCCACGAAATCCATGTGATCGCCGGACCAGACCACCGTTTGCCCGGCTTGATAACTACGATAGTATTTCATCTGCTCCAACTGCGCCAATTCATCGGTTTCACAGCGGGCGCAGACGGCGCGATGGCGGATCGGGCAGTCGCCACAATCCTGCGTTTTCAGGTTTCTGTCTTGCACTGTCATCGTCACAGCCTTCATTTGATCTGAATCAAGGTGTTGATCAATATTATACATCACCGATCTAGATATGAACACACAATCAGACCTCAAGCGTTTCGGACTATTTGACGCGCGCGTACCTCGATACACCAGCTACCCGACCGCCCCGCATTTCACACCGGGAATCGGGCCGGATCGCTTTGTGGAATGGGTATCTGCGGTGCCTGCCGGGGCCTCAATCTCACTCTATATCCATGTGCCATTTTGCCGCCGCCTGTGTTGGTTCTGCGCCTGCCGCACGCAAGGCACTTCGTCGGATGTGCCGATCATCGCCTATGCCGACATGCTGCGGCAGGAAGTCGCGCTTTTGCGCCGCTATTTAGTGCCCGGCGTCACGCTGTCGCGCCTGCATTGGGGTGGTGGCACGCCCACGCTGCTGATGCCCGACCTGATGCGCGCCTTGGCCGATCAGGTTTTTGACATGGCACCGTTGGCACCCGGCGGCGAATTCTCGGTGGAGATTGACCCGAATGAGATTGATGCCGCGCGGCTGAATGTGCTGGTCGCCGCCGGCATGAACCGCGCTTCCATCGGGGTGCAGGATTTCGACCCGGAGATTCAGAAGGCCATCGGGCGCGAACAAAGCTATGAATTGACGCGGCGAGTCGCAGGGATGATCCGTGACCGTGGCGTGAAAAGCCTGAATGCCGATATCCTTTATGGGCTGCCCCACCAGACCAACGGGCGCATCGCTGATTCGGTGGAAAAGCTGCTGAGCCTGTCACCGGATCGCGTGGCGCTTTATGGCTACGCCCATGTGCCGTGGATGTCGCGCCGCCAGCAGTTGATTCCGTCTGACACCATCCCGATTCCAGAAGAACGGTTGTCACTGTTTGAAACCGCGCGGGATTTGTTTGTCGGCGATGGCTATGCCGAGATTGGCATCGACCATTTCGCACGACCGGGCGACGGGTTGGCGCAGGCGCAATCAAACGGCCAATTGCGGCGGAATTTCCAAGGCTATACCGACGACACCGCGATGGCATTGATCGGGCTTGGGGCATCGTCAATCTCGCGCTTTCCGCAGGGATTTGCGCAGAACGCCAGCGCGACCGCCGCACACACGAAAGCAATTTACGAAGGACGTTTCTCCACTCATCGCGGCCACACGTTCCGTGGCGAAGATTTGTTGCGTGCCCGCATCATCGAAGCGTTGATGTGCGATTTTCGCGTTGATCGTGCGGAATTGCTGCGTGATTTCGAGGTCAAAGCCCCGCAGCTTGAAGCCCTGTTTCAAACCGCCAAAACCGCTTTTGGCAATATGGTGATCCTTGACGAAAGCGGCTTCGCCATTACGCCGCAGGGGCGCCCGTTGACCCGGATGATCGCGCGGGCCTTTGATGCCTATGACCACGCCAAGGCGCAACATTCTTCCGCAGTGTAACGGTTACGGTCAGTCCTGCGGTGCGAAACTTTCGACAAAATCAACCATGCGCGGCATGCAGACGCGGTGCAGATCATAACCATCGAGAATGGTTTGCCGTGCCGCTTTGCGCAGCGGCATGAAGCGTTCGGGTTCGGCCAGGCCTTCGATCAGCGCCGCCGACCAGGACTTGATATCGAAGAAGTCCACCAAGCGACCATTCACCCCATCCTCTATCAACTCCTCCACGGGGGGGGAGCGGGAACCGATCACATAAGCGCCTGCCGACATCGCTTCCAGCATCGACCATGACAACACGAATGGATAGGTGAAGTAAGCGTGAACACGGCTGATCTGCATCAGCGCCACAAACTCGGGATACGGCACTTTACCAAGGAAATGCACGCGCGACAGATCCAGCCTGTCTTTCACTTCATCAAGGAATATCTGTTTCCATGTCTGGTCTTTGGGTGGGGCGGCACCATAACTCACATCATCGCCACCGACGATCACCACCTCTGCCTCTGGGCGCGCCGACATCACATCCGGCAAGGCGCGCATGAAGCTGTGATAACCCCGATAGGGTTCGAGATTGCGGTTTACGAAGGTCAGAACCTCATCGCCTGCGCGCAGGGTCTTGCCATTCGGCACGGTGAGGGTGG
Organism: Pseudorhodobacter sp.; assembly: GCF_030452865.1. Classification (GTDB taxonomy): domain Bacteria; phylum Pseudomonadota; class Alphaproteobacteria; order Rhodobacterales; family Rhodobacteraceae; genus Pseudorhodobacter. The sequence goes on along the minus strand of NZ_JAKDLJ010000103.1, from coordinate 3,610 downwards.
CTTGCGGATTGGGGGTCATCACGGCAGTATTCACCCCGTCAAAGATCACCTCGATCATCGGGCGCAAAGGGGCGGGATAGGTGCTGGCCTGCCATTTTGTTGGTGCAATCGCCGCATCCGCATGCAAAAGCGATTGCCCGAGATGCGCGGCACGCGACTGCGCCGACATTACCGGGTCAAAGCCCGGTCGGCTGAATTCCGGATCAAACCCGACATCACGCGAGACACCACGATAATAGAACTCTGCATAGACAATCAATTTGGCATCGGGCCAAACTTCTTTCAGAAACAGCGTCTCCCCCCAGCCGGAATGGCCAAAGATCACATCCGGCGCATAGCCGTGCTTATCGCGCAGTTGCAGGCACGCACGCGCCACGGTCACAGCCCGATCCGTCATCTGGGTGAAGTTGCGGCCAAGCCGTGTGGCGCCCGGATCTGGCGGTGGCATGTCATGGCGATAGCGCAGGATCGGGATTGAGGCTTCGCGCTTGTTCTTTGCGTCCGTCAGCGCCTTGCAATCATGTCCTCGCGCCCGCAACGCCGGGGCGAGATACAGGAACTGGCCGGGGAAATTCTGATGAACGAAAAGCACTTTCATGGCGCTACGCCGGACATCGACGCCCCAAACGCCGCGGCCATCAAGGCTTTGGTATACTCGGTTTGAGGATTGTCGAACACGGTCGCCCCTTCGCCCGCCTCGATCACATCGCCCTGCCGCATAACAATCACCTTATGCGCCAATGCGCGCACGACACGCAAATCATGGCTGATGAACAGATAAGCCAACCCGTGCTTGCGCTGCAATTCGCGTAGCAGGTCCACAATCTGCACTTGGACCGTCATATCCAGCGCGCTTGTCGGCTCATCGAGCAGCACCAGTTTCGGCCGCAGGATCATCGCGCGTGCGATTGCCACGCGCTGTCGTTGTCCGCCGGAAAATTCATGCGGGTAACGACCCATTGTTGCGGGATCAAGCCCGACCTCCTCCATGATATCCGCCACCATCTGGCGGTGATCCATGCCTTTGGCGGTGTCATGCACACCCAAGCCTTCACTGATAATCTGTTCAATCGTCATACGCGGCGACAAGCTGCCATATGGATCCTGGAACACCACCTGCATTTGATGGCGCAGTGGCCGCATCTGCTTGGCGTTCTTGCCCTGAATGTCAGCGCCCTGAAAACGGATCACCCCTTCGGACGGGATCAGACGCAGGATCGCCAGCGCCAGCGTGGTCTTTCCGGACCCGCTTTCGCCAACGATTCCCAAAGTCTCTCCCGCACTCACCGAAAGCGTCGCGGAATTGACCGCCTTCACATGCCCGACCACCTTGCGCAGAAAGCCGCGATGGATCGGAAACCAGACGCGAAGATCCTTGGTCGCGATCACCTCCGACCCGCCTTTCGGAGCGGGTTCAGCGCGGCCTTTGGGTTCGGCCGCGAGTAGCTTCTTGGTATAGGGGTGCTGTGGGTTGGCGAAAATCTCCGCCGCTGAACCCTGCTCGACAATCTCGCCACCTTGCATCACGCAAACCCGGTCGGCGATGCGGCGCACGATGCCCAGATCATGGGTGATGAACAGCAGGCTCAACCCCTCCGCCCGTTTCAGCTCGGCCAAAAGTTCAAGGATTTGCGCTTGGATCGTCACATCCAGCGCGGTTGTCGGCTCATCCGCGATCAGCAGGTCCGGGCCATTGGCCAGCGCCATCGCGATCATCACCCGCTGGCGCTGCCCGCCTGAAAGCTGATGCGGGTACGCACCAAGACGGCTTTCGGCATCACGGATACCCACCTTGTTCAGCAGGTCCAAAATCCGCACCCGCGCCGCCGCGCCATCCAACCCCTGATGCAGCGAAAGGCTTTCTGCCAGTTGCTTTTCAATCGTATGCAACGGGTTGAGGCTGGTCATCGGCTCCTGGAAAATGAAGCTGATGTCATTGCCGCGCACCCGGCGCAAATCGGCCTCGGGAGCGCCGACCATCTGGGTGCCGTTGTAAAGGATGGAGCCTGAAACCTGTGCCGCGGCGGGAAGCAACGACACGGTGGAAAGGGCTGTCACCGACTTGCCAGACCCGCTTTCGCCCACCAGCGCCACGGTTTCGCCTTTGCCGACAGTGAAGGAAACACCCTTCACCGCTTCAACAATCCGACCATCCTGCCGAAAGCCGACAGTCAGGTTTTCAATGGAAAGAACTGTTTCAGTCATTGAAAGGTCTTTCGCGGATCAAAGGCATCGCGCACGCCTTCAAAGATGAACACCAGCAGCGAAAGCATGGTCGCGAACACCCCAAATGCGGTAAAGGCGAGCCACGGCGCTTGCAGGTTCTGTTTGGCTTGCAAGGTCAACTCCCCCAGGGACGGGGCAGAGGCGGGCAGACCAAATCCCAGAAAATCCAGTACCGCAAGCGACCCGATGGTTCCGGTGATGATGAAGGGCAGCATAGTCAACGTGGCAACCATCGCATTCGGCAGCACATGGCGGAACATGATCACCCGGTCCGACACGCCAAGCGCCCGCGCCGCGCGCACATATTCAAAATTCCGCGCGCGCAGGAATTCGGCGCGCACCACGCCGACAAGCGAAGTCCAGCCAAACAGCACCATGAGGCCGACCAACAGCCAGAAATTCATCCGCCAGATGGCGGCCACAATGATGATGACATACAGGCTGGGGGTGGAGCCCCAAATCTCCAGCACACGCTGAAAGATCAGATCGACCCAGCCGCCGAAATAGCCTTGCACCGCGCCCGCTGCGACCCCGAGTATTGACGTGAAGAAGGTCACGATCAAAGCGAACGACACGGACAGCCGAAAGCCATAAATCACCCGCGCCATCACATCACGCGCGGTGTCATCCGTCCCCAACCAATGATTTCTATCCGGTGGGCTGGGGGCAGCGCGGCCAATATCGTTGATAGTGTTGAAGCTGTAGGGAATCGGCGGCCACAACACCCAGCCGGGGTCAGCACCCTCCAGAGTTCCCGCCTCCAACGCTTCCAGCGCCGCGTCCGGATCATCGAGACAAGCCTCCACCCCGCCGGAGCGGATCAGGCAGCGCACTTCGGGCTGGCGATAGTTCGCCTCGGTCCGGAAATCGCCGCCGAAACTTTCCTCGGAGTAAAACTGCGCAAAAGGCGCGCGCAGCTCACCGCGATAGCTGACCAGCAGCGGTTTATCATTGGCCAACACTTCGGCAAAAAGCGACAGCCCGTAAAGCACCAGCAGAACCCATAGCGACCAGAAAGCGCGGCGATTGGCCTTGAAATTGCGCCAGCGGCGGCGGTTCAACGGGGAAAGCGCCATCAACCGCGCCCCTCGAAGTCAATGCGCGGGTCGATCCAGACATACATCATATCCGACAAAATCCCCACGATCAGCCCCATGATCCCAAAGGCGTAAAGTGTGCCGAACATCACCGGGTAGTCGCGATCCACCACAGCGGTAAACCCCATCTGGCCCAAACCATTCAGAGAAAAGATCGTCTCGATAATCAGGCTTTGACCAAAGAAGATTGACACAAACGCCGCCGGAAAGCCCGCAATCACAATCAGCATCGCGTTGCGGAACACATGGCCGTAAAGCACTCGCGCCTCCGTAAGCCCCTTTGCCTT
>NZ_JAKDLJ010000102.1 GCF_030452865.1 Pseudorhodobacter sp. | reverse complement strand
GCGGAGGTGATCGAGGCGCAGGTTCTGTCAACCTCGCCACTGGCCGGGAAACTGATCCGCGACATTGAGTTCCCCGAAGGAGTGCTGGTCGGCGCGGTGATGAAGGGCGACAAGGTGTTGAAACCCATCGGTGATCTGCGGATGGAGGAGGGCGATGTCATCGCACTTTTCTCCATGGCCAAGGATGTGCCCGAGGTGGAGCGCCTGTTGCAGGTCTCCGTCGACTTCTTCTGATCGCCGATGCTGCGCCGTATCCTGGAGCTTCCGTTGTTGGTGGTCCTGACCGGGGCCGGGGCGCTTGCGATGCTGCTGCCGGCGGCACATGCTGCGGTCCATGACAATCTGTCGGTCGCGCGGCCATTCCTTTACAGTTCGATCATGGTGCTGCTGTTGGCGGTGATGGTCGGCATTGCGACCTCGCATTACAAACCGTCGAAGGATCCGCGCAGCCAGTTGGCCACGTTGGTCGGTGCCTATATCTGGTTGCCCCTGATGTTTGCCGTGCCGTTCAATGAGGCGGTGCCGGATACCAGCTTTGGCAATGCCTGGTTTGAGATGGTGTCCTCCTTCACAACCACCGGGGTGACGCAATATGACACACCGGGGCGGCTCGCGTCATCGTTGCATCTGTGGCGCGCTCTGGTGGGCTGGTTGGGCGGGTTTTTCGTGCTGTTGTCGGCGGTCGCGATCCTGGCACCGCTCAACCTCGGTGGCGTAGAGGTGTTGACGGGCCGGGTTCCGGGGCGCGGTGCGCAAGGTGCCGGTCAGATCACCCACGGGGCCGGGCCATCGGAACGCCTGCTGCGCCACGGTGCGACGCTGTTTCCGGCCTATTTCGGGCTGACCCTGATGCTGTGGGTCTTGCTGCTGATTTCGGGTGAAAAGGGGCTGACTGCGCTGTGCTTTGCGATGTCGACGCTTTCGACCAGCGGCATCACCAACGGCCAGAGTGCGGCCATCGTCAGCGGCGGGTTTTTCAGCGAGGCGTTGGTGTTTTTGTTCATGGCGCTGGCGCTGACGCGGCGCAGCATGCCCGGACTTGTACTGACTGACCGCAACCGCGCGCTGCGCAATGACCATGAGGTGCAACTCGCGCTGTTCTTCCTGATCGTGGTGCCGGGATTGTTGTTCGTCCGGCACTGGATCGGTGCCCTGGCCGCCGATGATATCCTCAACATCAGGGCGGCAGCCCATGCTTTGTGGGGCGGGCTGTTCACTACCATGTCTTTTCTGACGACCACCGGGTTCGAAAGCGCCGACTGGGTGCCGGCGCGCTCATGGTCTGGGCTGAACAGTCCGGGCTTGATCCTGCTGGGTCTTGCGATGATGGGCGGCGGAATTGCGACCACTGCGGGCGGGCTGAAACTGCTGCGCGTCTATGCGCTTGCCCGCCACGGTGAGCGGGAGATGGACCGCCTTGTCCACCCCAGTTCGGTCGGCGGCGGCGGCGATGCGGAACGGCGGTTGCGGCAAGGCGGTGCCTATGTCGCGTGGATATTCTTCATGCTCTACGCCATCACCTTCGCCATTTTCATCGCCGCGCTGTCGCTGCGCGGGTTGGAGTTTGAAAAGGGGCTGGTGCTGACCATCGCTTCGGTGACGACCACCGGGCCATTGGTCGCAATGGCGTCAGACGTGCCGATCCGCATGGTGGAGTTGAGTTTCTCCGAAAAAGCCATCCTCGGGGCCGCAATGATCGTTGGCCGAGTGGAAATTCTGGCAATTCTGGCGCTGCTGTCCCCCAGAGTGTGGCGCAGGTAAGACGATTACCGCCCAAGAGCGGGGAAACCGCTGCTTTTGGGCTGGAAACTCCATTTTTCCCCCTTCATAGTGCAGAAATTGACCTTCGGAGAGGGACCGGGGGATGTCGACGGCAACCAGTATAAAAAAAGGTAAGGCAATAATGGCTTCCGATAAACAAAACCTGCAAGACGCATTTTTGAACCATGTGCGCAAAGCAAAAGTTCCTGTCACGATTTTCCTGATCAACGGCGTCAAATTGCAGGGGGTTATTACTTGGTTTGACAACTTCTGCGTGTTGCTGCGCCGGGACGGGCAATCGCAACTGGTGTATAAACATGCGATTTCCACGATCATGCCGGGCGCGCCGATCAGCCTCTATGAAGGTGAAGAATAGATTTGAACGATCTCGACGATGATGATGCTGGCTGGGTCGAACGGCGGCTCGCCGGGCATGACACCCACGAACAGGCAACACTTGCCTATGTGCTGCACCCGGATCTGAAATCGAACCGCACCCGCCGTCTGCCGGAACACGGGTTGGCGGAAGCGGTATCTTTGGCCACTGCCCTTCCGGGGCTGGAGGTGGCCGGGGCCGAGGTCGTGCGCCTTCCGAAACAGACCCCCGGCACGCTGTTCGGTTCTGGCAAGGTTGCAGAACTGGGTGAGCGCATAAAGACGCTTGGCGTCGGTCTGGTGCTGGTTGATGGCCCGGTGACCCCTGTGCAGCAACGCAATCTGGAGGAGGCCTGGGGCGTCAAACTGTTGGACCGCACCGGTCTTATCTTGGAAATTTTCGCCGACCGCGCCCGGACCCGCGAAGGCGTCTTGCAGGTGGAGCTTGCGGCGCTGTCCTATCAGCGGACGCGATTGGTGCGGGCCTGGACCCACTTGGAGCGTCAGCGCGGTGGTTTTGGGTTCGTTGGCGGGCCGGGTGAAACCCAACTCGAAAGCGACCGCCGCGCAATTGACGATCAGGTCGTGCGGATCAAACGGCAGTTGGAAAAAGTGGTGAAAACGCGCGAATTGCACCGCGCGGCACGGCGCAAGGTGCCGTTTCCGCTGGTGGCTTTGGTTGGCTACACCAATGCCGGAAAGTCGACACTGTTCAATCGCATCACCGGGGCGGAGGTCTTGGCGAAGGATATGCTTTTCGCCACGCTGGACCCGACGATGCGCGGCATGGAATTGCCTGATGGTCGCAAGGTGATTCTGTCGGACACCGTGGGCTTCATCTCCGACCTGCCGACCCAGCTTGTCGCCGCCTTCCGAGCGACGCTGGAGGAGGTTTTGGCCGCTGACCTGATCCTGCATGTACGCGACATCAGCCACCCGGAATCGGCGGAGCAGGCGGCGGATGTGGGTGATATTCTGACCAGCCTTGGCATGAAAGCGGAAATCCCGCAGTTTGAGGTGTGGAACAAGCTAGATCTGGTCGATGGCAGCGCCCGTGCCGCGCTGGAAAAGCAGGCCAGCGCCTCGGACCGGGTTTTCGCGCTGTCGGCGCTGACCGGGGCCGGGATCGCGCCATTGCTTGCCGCGGTTTCGGAGGTGTTTGAGCAGACGCGCGCTGAGGCGGTGCTGACCCTCGATTTCAGCCAGGGACGCGCCCATGCCTGGCTCCATGCCGAGGGCGTCGTCGATGAGGAGACGCTGAACGACAACGGATGGGTGCTAAGGGTCAGTTGGACCGAACGGCAGCAAAAAGCCTTTGCCGCATTGTAGGCGCAGGATGGTGAAAACAGGCCGCGTCCCGCGATCACTGCGGCGACAGGTGCGTGATGCCCACCGCCGCCGCGCGGGCCAGGCCGGGGTCAAGCGACATCGGGATGTACTCGCCACGCCGCCACAACACACCCAAATCGTCATAATGCCGTGACAGCGGGTGGCCGGATTGACCGGTCGACAGGATGAACACCGAACTGTCGGGATCGGCAAAGTCATAAACGCCGCGATAACCCGCGCCATGGACATTGAGGAAGGGGTCGGGCTCCTCCCCCGAGGTTCTGCCACGCATCAAGGTGCTGTCGCCGCCAGAGGTTGACTGGCGCAGGTTCACGAAATAGCGCAGGAACGGCACTTTGCCGAGCGTCGGATTGTCATGGGTCGCCTGATGCGCATCGCCCCAACGCCAGCTTTCAATGTTCTGGCCATAGCGTTCCGACAGGCGCAGCAAGCCCTCATCAAGCGAAATACGGGCGATATCGGTGCAGGTTTCCACAGCGGCGGATTGGATCACATCGCACCATTTACCCGCGCCATCGGTATTGTTGAAAACGCGGGTGATGAAAACCGGATCGGGGTGGTTGAATTCATCGGCCAGGGGACCAAGCTCATCCCGGATCAGGCGGTCTTGCAGCACGCGCAGCCACTCGGCATAGATCAGGGGTTCGGGCAAATGCTCATTCATCTCACCATTCCATTCCGCCAGCATTTCCAGCGCGCGTTGGCGCATCCGTTCCGGCGTACCTTCGGCGGCAGCGGTGCCGGTGAACCACAGATCCGCGCCGATCAAGGGCAGCACCGCGCGGGCAACCGGGGATACCGTGTCCAGTTGCGCCTCGATGAAGCTTTCGCGGGTGTGGACCTCACGCGCTTTCATCAGCGTCAGCCAGCGTTGGATGCGGTGGGTATCGCCCCAGGTGAAGCTGATATTGTCGGGGAAGGGCGCATCGGTGGTCTTGTTGTTGGTGTTGCCAAGCAGGCCGGACGTCGGGTTCAACACCCGCAGATTTTTGGAATAATCCTGAATCCCGGCCCAGAGATTCGGCGCCTTGTCGCCAACGCTCGGCATACGGCCCTGCGTGTCATGCGCGGCATCGCGGATCGGCACTGCACCGATCAATTGAAACGCAATGCCTTCCCGGTCCGCCAGCATCAGGTTTTGTGACGGCGCCACGAATTGCCGCCCCGCCTCCAGCGCCTCGGGGATGGAACGCGCCTGCATCAGATGGATGGCGGCGGTCATCGAGGTGTCATGCGGCGACAGCGCTGTCCATTCCAACGCCGCGACATGGCCTGGCGGGGTGACGGTGCCAAGGTTGTAGTGGGTGCCGGGCAGGATCGGCCCGGCCTCGGACCAACGCAGAGTGATCGTCACCGGATCATGGTCTTTCACGGTGATGATGGAGCGCCGGGTTTCAAACTTTTTCCAACCGGTGGGGGAGGCATATTCTTCGGTATTGTCGGGATTGACCCGTTCCATCACCACATCCTGATCGTCGAGATAGGAGGAGGTGACACCCCAGCCAAGCGCCTCGGAACGGCCGATCATGATCGCGGGAACGCCGGGAATCGTGGCTCCGATCACGCCGCCGCTGGCCAGTTGCAACCGCGCCAGATACCAGATCGTCGGCGCAGTGAATTCAAGATGTGGGTCATTGGCCAAAAGGCTCCCCCCCGCCGCCGAGCGGTTCGGTGCAGCGGCCCAAGCGTTCGACGCCCCGGCCAGATCGCGCGGCATGAAAGGTGACAGCGGGTCTTGCGCCAACCGCGTCGGAAAGCCTCCGGGTGGCGGGCTTGGCATCAGGCTGGCGTAATCGGGCAGGGCGGTGATCGCCGACCCCGGATCATCGGGTAGAATATCGCGCAACCGCGCTGCGGGCAGCAGCATCGAGGTGCGCGCGCGCAGCACTTCGGCCTCCAGATGGCTCGAAAGCTGCAAGGCCATCAGCTTGATGATCGCGATACTGTCGGCGGGCTGCCACGCGGCAATCTCATTGGAAAACAGGAAGAACTCCGGCGCGCCGCGCCCCATCGCATGGACGTTGACCTCCCCGATCCAGGCGTTGACGCCGCGGGCATAGGCATCAAGTGCGGTCCGCGTCTCCGCGTCCTGCGCCGCAAGCGATTGGACCGCGAGGGGGTAAAGATCGTAGCGACGCAACAGCTCATCAATCTTCAAGGTGCGCTCGCCGAATACCTCCGACAGGCGGCCCTGCGCGGTGCGGCGCAGCATGGTCATCTGCCATAAGCGGTCTTGTGCATGGGCAAAGCCAAGCGCGAAATAGACATCGGCATCGGTGGGGCCGAAAATATGTGGCACATTGGCGTTGTTGCGCACAATCTCCACCTCGCCACTGATCCCCGGCACGCTGTAGCTGGCCGAATAGTCGGGCAGAGAGCGCGAGAGGAAGTAATAGCTGATCGCCAGCACGAATGCCGACAGGGCCAAAAGACCAAGAAATATCCGGGTGAGCCAGCGAAAGGCAGTCAGCATGGGCGGTCCGTTCTTGACGGCGGGGTGTGGCTTATTACCTATTCGATCCAGTAAGCAGAGGCAATTGGAAGGGGCGCGTGATGGCGAAAGTTGCATTCTTGGGATTGGGGGTCATGGGCTTTCCGATGGCCGGGCATCTGGCGGCAAAAGGGCATGAGGTGACGGTATACAATCGCAATCCTGCGAAAGCGCAGGCGTGGGTGGCAAAACATGGTGGGCAAAGTGCGGCGACCCCCAAGGCAGCGGCGCAGGGTCAAGACTTTGTGATGGCCTGCGTTGGCAATGACGACGATCTGCGCAGCATTTGCACCGGCGCCGATGGTGCATTTGCCGGGATGGCCAAAGGCGCGATCTTTGTCGACCATACCACGGTCTCCGCTCTGGTCACGCGGGAAATGAGTGAGGCGGCGGCGGCTTTGGGCGTGGGCTTCGTCGATGCGCCGGTATCAGGCGGTCAGGCCGGGGCCGAAAATGGTGCGTTATCGGTAATGTGCGGCGGGGATGCGGCGCAATACGACGCGGCGGAGCCGATGATGGCCGCCTATGCCAAGATTTGCAAACGCCTGGGCGAAAGCGGGTCGGGCCAGATTGCCAAGATGATGAACCAGATTTGCATTGCGGGGCTGGTGCAGGGCTTGGCGGAGGCGCTGGCCTTTGGCGAAAAGGCCGGGATGGATGGCAAAGCGGTGGTCGAGGTGATTTCTGGAGGTGCCGCCGGGTCGTGGCAGATGAACAATCGCCACAAGACCATGCTGGACGATCACTTCGCCCACGGTTTTGCCGTGGATTGGATGCGCAAGGATTTGGGCATTTGTCTTGCCACCGCCAATGACATCGGCGCAAGCCTGCCTGTGACCGCCCTTGTCGATCAGTTCTACAAGGATGTGCAGAACATGGGCGGCGGGCGTTGGGATACGTCCAGCTTGATCAAGCGGCTGAAGTAACGCGTGTAAGCCACCGAATTTCCTTGGTAAATCCATATTCTTCCAAGGAAACTCGGTGGTCGTTGATCAAGGAATGATGCGGTTGTATTTGGAGCCTGCGAGCGTGGCACCCGCAATCAAACCGGATTGACCAAAGACAAGCGCGATCACCGGGTTGATCTCGGTCGTTTCCTTGCCAAGGCTTGCGCCCTGATCCGGTGTAGCATAGCGGATGTCGGCTCCTGCGGCCCAACCGGGGGAGCGGCGGAAATCGCCCAACGCCGCTTCGGTCAGAAAAAACAGCGCATGGGCATATTGCTGCGCGCCGATCTGAAAGCCGATGGTTGCGCGGGTGGCGGAATAGTAATCCACCGTCACATCATTGATGCGCAACGCGCCCTGGCCATAGGAACCACCGATGCCAAACCCGGCTTCGGTGATCAGGGGCATGTAAAGCACGCCCTGGCTTTTGTTGGCCAGATCACGGGTGCCGGGATAACGCGAAAACAGGAAATCCCGCGTCGCGTCGACCCGTGCATCCAAGCGTTGGGCGCCGCCACCGCCGATCCCATTGGCACAACCGCCAAGCGCAAGCGCTGCCCCGGTCGCACGAAGGAAAATCCGTCTGTTCACTGTGTTCATATTTCTGCCGCCTCATCCCTCGCGCCGGGTTTGCCGGTCGCTGATTGCTCAATAATTTCGGCCTCTGTCATAGGAAATCGGGCCTTGGTTCAAAAGATAGCGCGGTTTTGCGGCGCTGTCATCCATTTGGACGCAGCAAGGCCCCAATGCGCGCGATTTTGCCCGTTTCACGTCTGATCGTTCAACAGTTTTGCGACGCGTGGCGCGAAATAGCTCAGCACGCCGTCACACCCGGCGCGGCGAAACGCCATCATGCTTTCCATCATCGCCTTGTCTCCGTCAATCCAACCGTTCTGCGCCGCCGCCATCAGCATCGCATACTCGCCAGACACCTGATAGGCATAGGTCGGCGCGCCGAACGTATCCTTCGCCCGGCGGCAAATATCCAGGTAAGGCATGCCGGGTTTCACCATCACTGCATCAGCGCCTTCCGAAAGATCACGCTCAATCAACCGCAGCGCCTCATCCGAATTGGCGGGATTCATCTGATAGGTCTTCTTGTCACCGACAAGCCGGCTGCCTGCACCCACCGCATCCCGGAACGGGCCGTAAAAGGCAGAGGCGTATTTCGCGGCGTAAGACATGATCGCAACATTTTGATATCCCGACATTTCCAACGCCTGCCGCATCGCTCCGATACGGCCATCCATCATGTCGGAAGGCCCCAGGATATCCGCCCCGGCTTCGGCCTGTGCCAGACTCATCTTCACCAAAGCCTCAATCGTTTCATCGTTCAGGATAATGCCGTCCCGCACAAGTCCGTCATGGCCATTTGCGTTGTAGGGGTCCAGCGCCACATCCGTCATCACCGCAATCTGCGGCACCGCCGATTTGATCGCGCGGATCGCGCGGTTTGCCAGGTTTTCCGGGTTCCACGCCTCCTCGCAGGTTTCGGTGCGCAAATCCGGGTCGGTATAGGGAAACAGGCAAATCGCAGGGATGCCCAAAGCCGCCGCATCCTCCGCTGCCTTGACCAAGCGGTCTATCGACAGGCGCGAAACACCCGGCATCGAGGTGATCGGCTCTGCCACATTCACCCCGTCGCGCACGAACACCGGCCAGATCAGGTCATTCACCGACAGGGTATTTTCCTGCGCCAACCGCCGCAACGCATCCGATTTGCGCAACCGGCGGAACCTTGTGGCGGGGAATTGGCCAGTGGTGGGGCGCATCGCGGCTTTCCTTTGCATGATCCTTGCTGTGGTGTGCTTGCAAGGGGTTGCGGCTTTTTGTTCTGACTGCCATGGAAAAGCGGGCATCTCAAGGGTAGGAATGACGCGGGCAGCGCGAACATCCACCGGACGTGGCCCATGACGTATCGCAAAGGTTGGCACATTGGACTTATACAAAACGGTTTTTGAGCTGATCGACATGCGATCCTTTTCGAACCTTTGGTTCTGGATCATGCTTGCGGTTTTGTGGTCGACGACCAGCCATTGGGTGCTTGGCGTGCCATTCGACATGGTGACGCGGGCGCGCAAACACGGCGGCGAAGCAGCTGCCGACCTGGAGGCGATGGTCGCCATCAACACCCGCCGGCTTTTGTACATCGCGCGGGTTTCCGGGCTTTGGCTGGTCGGCATCGTTGCGTTTCTGTTTACCGTCCTCGTCGTGCTCGGCATTTTTTACCGGGTGGAGTTTGCCCAGGCGATCTTCCTGCTGATGGCACCGCTGGGTCTTGTCGGCTTGCTCAGCCTGTCAACCGCGCAACATATCAGCAACAATGCGCTGGAGGGGGAGGCGCTGTATCGGCGCTTGGTGCGGCACCGGATGCTTGTGCAGGGCATCGGCATGGTGTCGATCTTCATCACCTCGCTGTGGGGAATGTGGCAGAACATGCAAGCCTATCACCTGTTTTTGAACTGAAGCGATGACGGACGTGGTGACGCGGATCATACTGGGCGGCGCGCCCGAAGGCTTTGACGCAACGCTTCTGGCAAAGGAGCTGGCGCGCGGCGCGCCAGTCATCCATATCGCGCGCGATGACAAGCGGTTGGATGCGATGCGCGAGGCGCTGGCCGTGATGGCACCGGATGTCGCGGTGCTGGAACTGCCGGCATGGGATTGCCTGCCCTATGACCGGGTTTCGCCGAACCCGGATATCATCTCGCGCCGGATGGCGACTTTGGCGGCGCTGGCGCAAGGGGTGCGGGGGGCGTTCGTACTGCTGACAACACTCAGCGCAGCGATGCAGCGTCTGCCAGCGCGCGAAGTTCTGCGCGATGCGTCGTTTTCCGCAACTGTGGGCCATCGGCTGAATGAAGATGCGTTGCGCAACTTCTTGACGCGGATGGGTTTTACCCCCAGCCCGACGGTATCGGAACCCGGCGACTATGCCATTCGCGGCGGCATCATTGATATCTATCCTCCGGGACCGCTCGGGCCGGTGCGACTTGATCTGTTCGGC
>NZ_JAKDLJ010000518.1 GCF_030452865.1 Pseudorhodobacter sp. | reverse complement strand
GGGGGGCGGAAGCCCCCCACAAAACTGCGGCAAACACTCATCCCCGCATCCGCGCCCCATCGGCGTCAAACAGCGCAGTGGTGACCAGTCTCGCGGGACGGCGTTCGCCCAAAATCTCGATTTCCACCGCCAACCCCTCTTGCGCCATCGCGGTCGGGATCAAGCCCAATGCCACCGATTGCCCGGTGAAATGCGAATAGCCGCCGCTTGTGCAAAACCCCTGCACTTCGCCATCAATCCAGATCGGCTCCCACGCCACAACATCCGCATCCGCCGCATCAACAATAAAGGCACAAAGCGCACGTTTCGCGCCCGCCGCCTTTTCCGCCATTGCGGGTGTTTTGCCGATCCAGTCCGCGTCCTTGTTCCAGCGGATAAAACGGTCAAGTCCCGTCTCGCAAGGCGTATAATCCGGGCTGAACTCCCGTCCCCATGACCCGAAAAACTTGTCCAGCCGCAGGCTCATCATGGCGCGCATCCCAAACGGGCGCAGACCGAGATCACTCCCCGCCTCCGTCAGCACGGTCCACAGATGCCGCATCGAAATATGATCGCAGTAAATCTCATAGCCCAGATCGGCGGTGTAACTCACGCGCTGCACAATACAATCGGCCATGCCTACGGTCATGCGTTTCACATCCATGAACCGGAACGCAGCACCCGACACGTCGGCCCGCGTGACGCGGCTCAGCAACTCGCGCGCATTTGGTCCAGCGATCTGAAAGCCCGAGCGTCGGTCAGAGATATTCTCGATACCAACGCCGTTCTCCAGATGCTGCTCGAACCAGCGGCCATGCCACCCCTGCGCGCCATAGCTGGCGGTCAGTTGAAACTCTGTCTCCGACAGGCATGACACGGTGAAATCGCCAATGATCTTGCCGCTTTCCGCCAGCATCGGCGTGAGCGACAACCGCCCCGGTTTCGGAATCAACCCCGCCATCATCCGGTCAAGCCACGCCCGCGCGCGCGGCCCCGTCACCCGATACTTGCCGAAATTCTGTACCTCGTTGATGCCGACAGCTTCCCGCACTGCCATCACTTCTGCCTTCGTCGCCTCCCAGGCGTTGGAGCGTTTGAACGTCGGCTCCTCATACCGGGGCTGACCCGGCAAAGCGAAATAATTGACCACCTCCAATCCGTATTGCTGGCCCCAGACCGCGCCTAGGCCGTCGAACACGTCATACATCGGTGTGGTGCGGAAGGGCCGGGCAGCGGGGCGCTCCTCATTCGGGTAGGACACCGAAAACCGCATCTGGTAATTCTCGATCACCTTGGGCACGGTATAACCCGGCGTTGTCCAGTTGCCAAAACGCGCCACGTCAAAGCCGCGCGGATCGCGCTCGACTTCGCCTTCAATCATCCATTGCGCTAGCGCCAGCCCCATGCCGCCGCCCTGGCTGAACCCCGCCATCACAGCACAAGCCGACCAGTAATTCCGCAACCCCGGCACCGGTCCGATCAATGGGTTGCCGTCGGGCGCAAAGGTGAACGGCCCGTGAATCACCCGCTTGACGCCGGAGCGTTCCAGCACCGGGAAACGGCGATAGGCAAAATTCACCGAATCCTCGATCTTGTCGAATTGCTCATTCAGCAACTCATGGCCGAACTCCCAAGGCGTGCCATCGACCGACCAGGGCTCGCAAGGTTTCTCATAAAACCCGATGCAAAGACCACGGCCTTCCTGGCGCAAATAGCTTTCGCCGCCGGGGTCCATCACATGCGGAAACTCACGCCCCGATTTCAGGATATCCATGATCTCGGGGATATCGTCGGTGACCAGATATTGATGCGCCATCGGCAACAAGGGCAGATAAACCCCGGCCATCGCGCCAACCTCCCGCGCCCAAAGCCCTGCGGCGTTGACCAGATGTTCGCATGTCACAGTGCCTTGTTCGGTAACCACTTCCCAGCCATCGCGTGTCGGCGTCGTCGACAGCACCCGATTGTGCAGCACGATCTCCGCCCCGCCCATCCGCGCCGCCTTGGCATAGGCATGGGTGGTGCCGGACGGGTCCAAGTGCCCGTCAAGCGGGTCATAAAGCGCGCCGATGATGCCTTCCAGGTTGACCATGCCCTCGGTCAGTTTTGAGATCTCCTCAGGCCCCAGTATCTCGGTATCCA
>NZ_JAKDLJ010000517.1 GCF_030452865.1 Pseudorhodobacter sp. | reverse complement strand
TGGTTGATGGTTCTTTGATGGCTGGTGCCCCTTTGGACACCATGCTTGATTGTGTCTCTTTGCAGATGCAAGCGAGGTCCTGCGATGACGGACGTTCTGGAATATCCCTATCCCCTGGATTTGCGTTGGCAACACGTTCAATGGCTTCCCATTCTCTTCAACAGATTTTTGACAAGCCGTTTCGGCACCATGTCCGATTTCGACGTAAGAGGCGCTGGAATGACACTTTGGGCGGCGGCCATGCAGAGCGATCCCCCCGCGACATTGGACGACGACGACCGCGTTTTTGCCTTTCATCTTCGCGTTCCGGTCGAGCGTTGGCTGGAGTTGCGTCACCGCCCCATCGGGGCACTCTACGGTTGGGTGCCAGTGAATTGCGGGGGCGAGCAGCGCATCACGCATCCGGCTTTGCTCGAAGCACTGGAGATCGCTGTTGTCGCTGCGAAGCTGCGTCAGCGGGGAACGCGGGGACGCAAGATGTGGGCGCCACCAGATGCTGGTCGTCGCGACAGATAGGCATACTCCAACCCGTCGATGTCGTACGACGTGGAGGTCGCAATGAGCCATAAAGCGACAAATTGGCTCGCGAGCTTGGATGCCAATCTGATTGGGCCAAGCGAATTTAGGGTGTTGTTCCACCTGTGTGATTGCCACAATCCGTCTGCGGGCTGCTTTCCAACGCAGGCTTATCTGATTGCGATTACCGGTGCATCGAATGGGACTGTGAATAACGCACTCAACCTGCTGGAAGAAAAGCGCCTGATTCAGCGTCACAGAGAGCGCGATGGCAAGTCACGCCGACAAAAGCCCACACGCTACATATTGGGGTTTGAGTTGGTGGAAACACAAGAGCCGACTCCAAAATCTGGAGACGGGAAATTGACAAAGCCGACTCCAAAATCTGGAGACGGAGCCGACTCCAAAAAACAGGGCGAGCCGTCTCCAGAAAACAGGGTGAGCCGTCTCCAGCCCACTGGAGAGGAACCTGTAAAGAACCAAGTAACTAACCAGCGCGCGCAAAGCAAACCGAGTTTTTTCACGTCGGATGAACACTTCGAAGCCAGAGAAATCGCAGAGCAAATCAAAGCCGGAAGCAAGGTGGTTTGGAGTGCGGTTCGCAAAAGGGTTTGGGAATGTATGATCGCAAATAACCTGATTTCAAAAGTGGACGCCAAGATCCACGGTTTGATTTGCTTAGAAAAGGGGCAGGGCAGTGGATCACGTTGAACAGGCAGCAGGGGAAAAGCGGGTGCGGGCGGTGCTGATTGAACCGTTGCTGCGGCGGGGTCTGGCGAAGCCGGGTGGTTTGCCAAAGGATCAGTTCGCCGCCATGCAGGCGGATCTCTGTGCGAAGCTGGCCTATATGTCCGACCTCAACCTCGCCGCGTTGGAGGAAGAAGCCGCAGGCATGGCAGGCGGCAAGGAAAAGGATCGGTTTCCGGTTGGCAACAAGATCCTCGAACGGGCCGGGCAAATTCAGCCTCCGGGCGATGATGCCTCCCCGCTGATCCGGGCCGTGTTCGCCGCCCAGCTTGGGCTTGATGCTTTGGCCGGTGGGTGGGCGCCGGAACTGCTGACAGAGTTGCGCCAAACCCGGCGGTGGCCCGGTTCTTATGCGGTTCAGAAGATCCGCGAAAAGGCCGATGACCCGGTGCGCCAGTTGCGCAGCTTTGAAACCCGGCTGGCGCAAGGCGATGTGCTCACGCCGCCCGAAGATCATTGGCGCACCCGCCGCCGGGCGCTGATCGCCAAGTGCCAGGCCATTGCCGATCGGCGGCAAGGCGGTGCGGCGTGAAGCTGATGAAATCGTTCGACAGTTTGGCCTCTTCCAGTGTCACGGCAGATCGGCGGCAGGTGGCGTTGGACCGTATTGCGGCGTCTGATGCGGCGGTGCAAGAGATCGTGGCCCGGTCAGTGCCGCCGCGTCAGATGAGTGCCGCTGCGTTGGCCCCGGCGCGCGGGGCAAAGCGCTTGGTGGATGAATACCTGCTGCTGCCCGGTGGCACCCGGCGCTATGTGGGCGCGCATTGGATTGATGCGGATATCCTCGACAAGATGTGCCGTGATGCATTTGGGCGGCATGAAAAGGCGGGTGGTTTGGTTGATGATTTCACCGCCCCGT
>NZ_JAKDLJ010000516.1 GCF_030452865.1 Pseudorhodobacter sp. | reverse complement strand
GATCGGCCAGCCGCGTTTCGCCTTGATAATTGACAGGATTGATGATGCCCACCACCCGCGCCAACCCTTTCCTGCGCCCGATGCCCGCGCGCGATCAGCATGAGCCGCATCGCACATCCACCCAGTTGGAGCTTTTGTTCGATCTGGTCATTGTCATCGCCATCGCCGCCGCTGCCGCAGGGCTGCATCACGCGGTTGCGGGCGGGCATTTGCTGGAAGGTGTGTTGCGCTTCATCATGGCCTTCTTCGCGATCTGGTGGGCATGGATGAACTACACCTGGTTCGCCTCGGCTTACGACAATGACGATACCCTGTTCCGCCTTCTGACCATGGTGATCATGGCGGGCGCGTTGGTGATGGCGGCGAGCATTGACCAACTTATGCAACATCTCGATCTGAGAATGCCGATCCTGGGCTATGTGATCATGCGGGTCGCGATGATCGCGCTATGGCTTCGCGCGGCGTTCCATGATCCGCTGCGGCGTGCGTCGTCGTTGCTCTATGCCGCAGGGATCGCGATTGTTCAATGCTATTGGGTCACTTTGCTGTTCATCGGCCCGGTCGGCGAGACACTGGTTTATGCGCTCTTTGTCCTGGGGGCGGTATTGGAGCTTGCGGTGCCCGTGGTGGCGGAACGGCAGGGCGAGACGCCCTGGCACCGACACCATATCATGGAGCGCTATGGCCTGCTGACGATCATCACATTGGGCGAAGTGATGCTCGCGGCATCCTTGGCCCTGCGCGCCGCCCTGGAGGATCACTTTGAGATTGCGCTGGTGCATATCGCGCTTTCCGCCCTGATCATCGGTTTTTCGATGTGGTCGCTCTACTTCACCGAGGACGAACATCTCGAAACCCAAAGTCTGCCGCGCGCTTTGCTGTGGGGCTATGGCCATTCGGTGTTGTTCGCGTCCGTGGCTGCGGTGGGCGCCGGGTTCGCGGTTCTGGTGGATGTGGTGACAGGCCATGCCGCGATCAGCCTGCTGGGTGGCGATTACGCCGTGGCGGTGCCGTTGGTGCTGTATCTTCTGATACTGTGGCTGGTGCGGGACCGCTATTGCCTGCAAGGGCCCTCGCGGTTTGTGTTGCCGGGCTTTGCCGTTCTGGCGCTGGCTATGCCCGCGCTTGGTCTTGGGCTGGAAGGGGTCGCGGCGGCGCTGGTGGGGGCAGTGATTGCCCGTTCATTTGCCAGAAAGTTGAACGCCTGATCCAAGGCAGGTTTTTCGTCGAAGAATCATGGCCCGAGCTGCGTCGTGCTGATGATCTTGCCGCGCTCGCGCGCGTCGAACAGGGCGCGGGGGTCACGCTCGGCGAACGGCATCCCGCTGGAATCAACGGAACTCACGGGCTATGCGGTTCTGTTGCCGCCGTTACTTTCGTCGCTGGTTTCAGACCGTATCACGGCGCGCGCATTCTGCTCTACGCGGTCCAGCAAGGCCAAAAGCTGCGACGTTTCCTGCGGTGTGAAACCTGCCATCAGCGCGTCATTCACCTGTTCATGAAACCGTGCAAGGGGGCGCAACCGATCCCCCGCCGGACAAAGCATGATCCGCACCGTGCGTCGATCCTGCGCATCCTCCTCTCGGCGCAGCAGGCTTTTCTCGACCATCCGGTCCAGAATGCGCGAGGTGGCGGGAAGGTTGTTGCCGGTATACTCGGCTATCGCACCCACTGTCAGACCGTCCTGCGCCCACAGGACCGACAACACCACCCATTGAGGCAAGGTCAGACCATGCGCATCCAGGAGCGCATTGCACATCGACATGCTCGCCCCGGCGGCAAAATTAAGCTGCCGCCCAAGGGAGATTGGTCTTTTTGGCACAGTTTCCGTTGCCACGAATATACTTTCCATGTAAATTAAATCCGCCAAGGTCGATTTTGGCCAACCCGATTACAATAGACAGAATTCAGGATGGGGAAAATACAGATGACGAAAAAGGTTTTGCTCGTGGGTTGGCATCCCAGCGTCGTGAACTATGCCAAATGGCCGGGGATGACACCGGAAAAGCTGGAACTGGCGCTGCGAGCGGATGAGTCAAAGCTGAACGCTTTGGGCTATGACGCGGCGATCGGGTTCATCCACAGCGGTGAAACGGCGGTTGATCAGGTGGTCGAAAGCCTGAAATCGGC